>CAYNUM010000481.1:0-2557 GCA_964400025.1 uncultured Croceivirga sp. | reverse complement strand
CAATAAAATTGCCTTTACCGGCGAAACAACTACAGGGCAATTGATTATGCAGTATGCCTCTAAAAATATTATTCCAGTAACACTGGAATTGGGTGGAAAGAGTCCAAACATCTTCTTTGAAAGTATCATGGACGCCGATGACGAGTTTTTCGATAAATGCTTGGAAGGTGCCGCTATGTTTGCATTGAATCAAGGTGAAGTCTGTACATGCCCTTCAAGAATTTTGATTCAAGAAAGTATTTATGAAAAGTTCATTGCTCGGGTCATCGAACGTGTGGAGGCCATCAAATTAGGTCATCCATTAGACCCAACAACAATGATGGGTGCGCAAGCTTCGAATGATCAGTATGAGAAGATTTTAAACTATTTGGAGATTGGAAAAGATGAGGGTTGCGAAGTTTTGACCGGTGGTGCTGCCGCATATAACGAAGGGCTTGAAGGCGGTTATTATATTCAACCCACCCTTTTAAAGGGAAATAACAAAATGCGGGTCTTCCAAGAGGAGATTTTTGGTCCTGTCGCCTGTGTCACAACCTTTAAAGACGAAGCAGAAGCATTGGAAATTGCTAATGACACCTTATATGGCCTCGGTGCGGGAGTATGGACCCGTGATACCCATCAGGCATATCAAATTTCAAGAGCTGTTCAAGCCGGTCGCGTCTGGGTGAACTGCTATCACCTCTATCCTGCCCATGCTCCATTTGGTGGCTATAAAAAGTCCGGTATTGGTCGTGAAACCCATAAAATGATGTTGAATCATTACCGACAGACCAAGAACATGCTTATTTCCCATGATAAAAATGCCCTAGGCTTCTTTTAAAATGGTTGAAAGAGTTCTTGTAACTGATGATGCAAAGCGGGTCATCGATTCCCTTAAGAATCAACATGGCCCGCTCATGTTCCATCAAAGTGGTGGTTGTTGTGATGGGTCCTCGCCGATGTGTTTCCCAAAGGGCGAACTGATGTTAAATGATACGGATATTCATTTGGGTAACATTCACGGTTGTGAGTTTCACATGTCAAAAGACCAGTTTGAGTGTTGGAAGCATACCCAATTAACTGTTGATGTGGTCAAAGGTCGTGGTTCAAGTTTTTCATTGGAGATTCCCTTGGGCCTTCGTTTTCTAATGAAATCCAGGATTTTTACTGAAGAGGAATTGAAGTTGTTAAATAATGTGAGCTAAGGCAGATTCTACTTGTTCTTTATGGTAATCTGCTTCAGTATTTAATAAAGGGGCTTAAGTATATTTTCTGAATTGGAAATGACCTTCTCTTAAACTATGCCAGTACTATGTTATGCTCCCAGTCCCATGGTTTGTATTTCAATCGAGATACTAAAGTCAAATGGTCTATTTCGATTTGATTATGGTACTGGTTTTCTTGAAAGTATTTCAGACTATTCTTCAACATTCGCCTACCATTGGTTTTAGCAATTGTAATATGTGGAGTTTCGGAGATTTTAAATGACTTTAGACTTTTCCTAATACTATTACCGTTCACCAATCGTATATCCTTATGTAGGTTCTCAATGGCAACACTTTTCGCTACACTTAAATACAAGGTTTTCGATTTTTCAAAAACATCAAACCCATTGATGGTTAAATCAAATCGCTCTCTTTTTAATCTTTGTTCAAGAAACCTGATAAGTGAGTCTTCGTATTTAGAGTTCATTTTAAAACTAGCCAGAGTGATGTGAGGTTTTGAACCCGAAAGCGGTTGCTTTCCATATGCAAATTCAAATAGTTTCTTAAATTCAACTACACGGTCGAACGCATCTTTTGGAGGAACAATTCTTAGGTTATAATACTTAATATCGGAATTGAAAATAGGTAAGCGCAGCTGCCTCATAGCATAAAAGTAATATTCTGTAAGTGAGATAATTACAAGTTACTAAAAAAATGAAGTAATTGCCCTATCCCAGGGAATCAACTTTTCAGCATTTCTTTTACATATTTATCTCAATCCAATCTTTATTACACCTGGCCTTTTAGATTTTTAAGTTGCTCCTTAAGCTCTGCAAAACGTAGTTCTACATCTTTACCGATTGATTGATCGGCCCCATTGACCATATTATAGATATAGGATATTTGGGCGACAAGCATTTGCTGTGGATAGGCGCCTTCGTCATTTTTTAGTGCTGACAGTACCGATTTTAGTTTTTTCATTCGGGCTGTCGCGGCAGAATCACCTTCTTTGTCTTCCAATTTCTTCATTTCCTTTTCCAGGTCATTTTGAAATTGTCGTGCTTCACTCAACAACTGAGAAATCTGCTGTTGTATGTTGTGCTGCGTCTTTAACAAGGCATCGGTCATGCCATCAGCCATTACTCGTGGATCAGCAAGAACAACAAATTCTTGCGTCAAGGTTGTGTCACCAACGGTCAATTTAGCTTTATAGGTACCTGGAGGAACCATAGCGCCATTTTTAAATCTACGTTTTTTGTCTTTATGCCATGGTCCTTTTTCCCGTAGGTCCCAAGCAAATCGGTTCAAGCCTTTTTTGGCTTCCAATTTCTTGGTGACAAAACGATAGGTGGTACTCAAGTTCATATCCTCCA
>CAYNUM010000480.1:0-2563 GCA_964400025.1 uncultured Croceivirga sp. | reverse complement strand
TGCAAAAGTTATTGGTGCATTCAACCAACGTAAGAAGCCTTTTCGACCGGCCTCTATCATAAATGTTTCGGCTATGAGTTTTGGCTCACTTTCTGCTGCCGCCGTAGAGGCGCTGAACAAGGGAGTTGAAAAGTGTAATGCTTATCATAATACTGGCGAAGGTGGTCTTTCCCCCTATCATAAACAAGGAGGTGATGTTGTTTTTCATTTTGGTACGGGCTACTTTGGAGTGCGTTCGGAAGATGGTAATTTTTCGATGGAAAAAATGAAAAAACTGGTCTCGGAAAACCCCTGTATCAAGGCCATTGAAATAAAACTTTCGCAAGGTGCCAAACCTGGCAAGGGCGGCGTACTCCCTGGAAAGAAAATTACTAAAGAGATTGCCGAAGTACGTGGTGTTGAGGTTGATAAAGATGTACTCTCCCCTTCAACCCACAAAGCTTTTTCAAATATCAAAGAGTTACTTGAACTTATTGAGAACATTGCCAAAGAAACTGGTCTCCCCGTCGGTATAAAAGGGGCCATTGGAAAGTTGAATCAATGGGAAGAATTGGCTGACCTTATGGCAGAAACCGGTAAAGGACCTGACTTCATTACTGTTGACGGTGGCGAGGGAGGAACTGGCGCGGCACCACCAAGTTTTGCCGACCACGTTTCCTTACCATTTGTTTATGGATTTTCAAGTCTTTACAAGCTATTTCAAGATAGAGGGCTAACAGAACGTATCGTGTTTATTGGGAGTGGTAAATTGGGGTTTCCGGCAAAAGCGGCAATGGCATTTGCAATGGGTGTGGATGTCATCAATGTAGCCCGAGAGGCCATGATGAGTATTGGTTGTATTCAGGCACAGGTCTGTCATACCAATCGTTGCCCTGCGGGTATTGCCACTCAAAGTAAATGGTTGCAAGCAGGTATCAACATTCCGCTGAAATCGGAACGGTTGGCGCAATACTTCAACACCTTTAAAAAAGAATTTCTCGAAGTGACCCATGCCGCAGGTTATGAACATCCTTGCGAATTTACCATGAACGATATTCAAGTAAATGTTGATGATGACTATCTTAGCAGCGACTTAAAGATGGTTTATGGGTATGAAAAAACAGCCGTGCCGTTTACATCCATGAATGAATTGAAAGAATGTATCTATCTAGGAGGAAAAAAAGAAGCCTATGCCTAAAATTACTCTTGCATTTTTAGTATTGTTTTCATTGACTGTTTTCGGACAGAAAAAGAAGGATTTGATTGAGGAAGTTGCTAAATTGAAGGATAGTGTTGCTGTTTTGAGCGATTCCATCTCAAAAGCCAATCGTCAAATCAAAATAAGTGAGGGTAATGCCCAGTTATTTGAAAAAGAAAATCAAGATTTGCGGGATGCCAATGCCACCCTGCTCAAGAATCTGAGTAATTTTTCACAACTTTCAAAACAGAACTCTGAAACAGTAAACAAGGCTCTTGCAGCGCTTAAAGCAAAAGAGGCCAAACAAAAGTTTATCACTGATGATTTTAGTAGTAATGATTCTATTGCCATAGTAGTTTTGACCCAGGCCAAACAAACCCTAGGGCAAGAATCCAAAGTGGGCGTTAGTAGTGGTGACGTACTTTTTTCAAACAGTTTGAATTCGTTGTTTGGCAGCGATAGTGGTACACAATTAACTGTAAAAGCAAAAGAATACATCTCCAAAATAGGCCAAATCATAGCAGCTAATCCCAATCGAACGGTTACCGTCGAAGGATTAAATATTACAGGTGAATTTGATTTGACCTATAAACAGGCGGTTTCTGTGGCAACTGCATTGATTGCTATTGAAGGGATAAAACCAGAGTCAATAAAGGTCTTGGCACGGGATGGTAATTTTAAGGAAGGGGTGCTCATTCGGTTATCTTCTGATAGTAAGGCCTTCTATGAAAAGTTGAAGACGGAATTCAAGTAGCCGCTATACTTTAGAAGATTTTATTCCGTTGTAACACCAACAAAACCATCAATTACCATGAGTGGAGAAGATATCTTCCAATTATTTGCTTTTTTATTACCGGCCGTTGTTACCGGAGCTGTTGCGTTTTATTTTTTTAGGCTACATACCCGAAACGAAGATGGCCGTCGTCGTTTCTTATTGCATAAAGACTCTCAAAAAGAAACCTTGCCCATTCGCTTACAAGCCTACGAACGTATGGTGCTATTTTTAGAGCGAATTGCCATAAATAGCTTGGTGGTACGTGTTGCCCCGAAAGGACAAAATAAGTCGAACTACGAAAATTTATTGATCAAACAGATAGAAAATGAGTTTGAGCACAATTTGTCGCAGCAAATCTATATGAGTGACGAATGTTGGAACATTATCAAAGCCGCCAAAAACGCAACTATTCAAATCATTCGTTCAGCTGGAATGAGCCAGGCAGAATCGGCAGATAAGTTGCGGGAAGACATTCTCAATCAGGCCATGGAGAAACAATCTCCATCAAATACGGCTTTGGCCTTTATCAAAAAGGAAATATCCGAGCTTTGGTAATTAGATGCTAGATGCTAGATGCTAGATGCTAGATGCTAGATGCTAGATGCTAGATG
>CAYNUM010000479.1:0-2565 GCA_964400025.1 uncultured Croceivirga sp. | reverse complement strand
GAAGCTGAAATATTACCATTGGTAGGATTATCATCTGCTATTACCGTTGTTGCCCTAAATTCACTACTACCTTGATCATTAAAATGGATACCCACAAAATTGAGATTGTCCTGCTGGCCATATTCGTAAAATGCCAATATAACCTCAGAACTAGCCGGAGATTGGTAATAGAAATCACCTGTAATCTCAAAATCATCTGCTTGCGTCGCCGTCTGATTTAGAAGGGAGCCATAGTATGGTCTTGAAAATCCACTTGTGCCTTGTACGGTACTGGACCTATCAAAAACACCACCGATTTCCCCATTGCCAGAATCGCATTCCGTCAGATTAGTTGTTGATGAATACCCAAAGCTACTCCCATTGGAAGTATTGCCTTGTCCAAACCACTGTGGATCAGTGTTAAAATTCTCTGCCCCAGGACAACTACTGCAAGTATCATTATCTATAATTTCACCAGTACCTCGATTATCAATGAGATTGATAGTTCCACCTGAGACATATGATATTTCTACTTCATAAGTTTCATTCGATTCAATTAGGGCATCATCAATTGCAGCCACATTAAAAGATACACTCGGCGCATTTGAGGGCAGTGTAACTGTATTTGAACCACTATAATCGGCATTGCTGGTCGTCACATTGCTATAGGCAATATTGAAAACAACCGCCTGGCCAATAGCATGGGAAGCATTGATTGTAAAAATAGAATTGTTACCTTCCACAACCGCTACGGCATCATCAATATTAATATCGGGGATTACTGATAGATTCGCTTCATCACTTATGTAGGTGTCACAATTATTATCAGAAGATGTCACAACCAATCTATAGTCTCGGTCATGTTCTGAAGAAGAAATATTGTTAAGGGTTAGACTAGTTGTTGTTGTTCCAGAATATATACCTCCATCGCTAATGTCATTCCAACTAAATCCATTGTTAACACTTTCTTGCCATTGATAGGTAAGTACGTCACCGCCAGAAACATTCGTGGTAAAGGTTACAGAACTACCTATAATGTTGGTTTGGTCTGTCGGTTGAAGGGTAAACGAGACAGGAACAAAGGCTGTAATAACGTTGCTATTTGTACCTGTATATCCCCCCTGACCGGTTACTTGGCCATTTCCATCAACAGTTACAGGCGAGGTACCCAGAATACCGTCATCGTCAGGGTCTGTGTGTCCTGCCTCAATAGTATCAAAACAACCGTCATCGTCACTATCGATATCAAAATAATCGGGCGTTCCATCTGTATTGGTATCCCGAAAACGTAGTCCCTCTAAGGTAATTATCAGATCATCCCAAAGACCATAGTTTTTACTAGGATTGTCATCTTCATAACCGTAGATGTAAAACCTAAGACTATAAGTTGTGTTTGGTTGTATTTTGATGGGATTGCTGGATGCATTTAAATACATGAAGGTATCAGACGCATCTGGCGTATTGGTCTCACCGTGTTGTATTTGATCTGCCAGAATTTGGTAGGTAGCGAAATTGTCCGTTGATAGTAAACCGGTAGCTTTATAACTATCACCATTTCTGTCGTTATTGAACCCTGCATCTTCAAAGGTTAAAAGATAAATTTGTGTCAGGAGAAATTGGGCAATTTCTGGGGATGTGGTAAAACTGTATTCGATATACGAATCATTGGCAAAAGCATCATCAAATGAAACGTGGCCGGGGTCAGAGAACTGTAATTCACTTCCCGCCATTGTAGTTGAAATGCCACTGCCATAAGACTCATCATTTACCGTTGTGGTTATCCAATCAGTAAGTTGTGGGAACGAATTCTCAATATTTCTTGGGTTTGAGGCCTCATTATGCGAATACAATATTGCGCCGCTAAACGATTCGTCTACCTCATTGGTATCGAGTATACCGTCATTGTCATCATCTAAATCCAATGGGTCTAGAACACCATCACTATCATTATCTTCTGCAACTGAAATATACACGGAGGCAGAACTGATGTTGCCCGCGGCATCTGAAATTTCGTAGGTGAAATAGTCGGTACCTACAAAACCACTGTTCGGGGTATATAGAACCAAATCATCATTTGGATTTCCTGGGGTGCCATTATCACTATAACTCACCGTACCGTTACTGGCCGCACCAATATTGGTAATGGCGTTCCCTCCAAGAGGACCAGAAATTCCGAAAATATCATTACTTAGAATTGTGATGGCATTGTTGGAACTATTGGCAAGAACCAAAGCACTATCTGAAAGCGCATCAGGGCCTATTCCAATACAGACCGTTGCCGTGTCACATACAGCACTGTTCGGTGCGGGCAGGCAAACTTGATATTCAAAACTATCGCTACCCGTAAAACCAGCACTTGGCACATAGTTGAAGGTACCGTCAGAGTTAAAGGTCACAGTTCCATTTGAAGTTCCTGATACCAATGAATAAGTACTACCTGTTGGAACGTTATCATTTGTACTTACATCGGCGTTACCATCTCGATCAATTTTTATATCGATACACTCATCTTGAGCATATGTCTGCATGAGTGTATCGATATAAAAATTGATCGAGATGGTAACGCCGATGTAAGAAAAGAGTGTA
>CAYNUM010000478.1:2092-2568 GCA_964400025.1 uncultured Croceivirga sp. | reverse complement strand
GCAAAATTACAAAATTTATTATGCATGCATAATAAATTTTGTTTTCTAGTTCAATCGCTATTCTTTCTCGGCGGGGTCGTTTTCAGGAAGTTCGTATTCCTTTTGCTTTTTTCCAAAAACGGAAACGTTGACATAACGTTTTGGGTTTAAGCGAAAGTCTTGCAACAACAAATCCAACTCTTTGGAAACATCCGTAAGGTTGTTGTAGAGTTCTTCATTATTGGCCATTTTACCAAGCGTACCTTCACCTTTTTCAATTTTAGCCAATACTTGATTTAAACTTGAAATCGTCGATTGCAGTTCGTTCATTGTTTTTCCGAGCCCAGCATTCGCCAAAGAGTCAGATATCTTAGAAAAGTTGTGGGTTATCGCATTTACATTCTTCAGTGTACTGTCCAACTGCTGCTCATTGGTCGACAAAAGGGTATTTAATTTGGTGGCGCTCACTTGAAAAGTACTGACCAACTGATTTAGAC
>CAYNUM010000478.1:0-2082 GCA_964400025.1 uncultured Croceivirga sp. | reverse complement strand
GGCAATACTCTGTTGTAATTCTATCTTAGTTCTAGGATCTAGTATAGAATTAATGTTGGTCAACAACGTATCCGCATCAGAAAAAGTACTTTCCAAACTTTCTTGAAGTGGTGTCAGTTTTTGTTGGACCAATTCGGTGAGACCCGGTTTACTCAAGGTCACTAAAGTATCGCCATCTATGGCATTTGGCGCTCCATCGAATGCCGGAATGATTTGTAACCCCTTACCGCCAATAATTCCAGTATCAAACAATTCAACCTTACTGTTCTGAGAGAACTCAAAATCGTTATTCACCATAAATGTGACCAAGAGTTGACCAGTGTTGTCCTTAAATCGAATACTTGATACGTTACCAACGACCAATCCGTTCAAAGAAACCTGGGTACCGGTTTGTAATCCACCAACATGGTCGTAAACTGCAAAAAATGTACGTGACTTATCAAAGATTGAGGAGGACTTTAAATAACTGAAGCCCATGATAAGGGCAAGTATGCCCACTAACACTAAAATTCCGGTTTTGACTTCCCTAGATAATTTCAAAAGGTGGTTTTTTCTGTTCTCCTCAAAATTAGAAATAATTTTCGGAGGCTTAGAATGAAGACATTTATTTTAAAGCTTCCTTCAAGGCAATTCTTTCACCATTTCTATAGGCCACGATATATGAAGTCGTATACCCTTTGGTATCAGCCTGCGCTTTAAGCCTTTCGGCCGCTGCATAATTTTCAGCATTACCATATAAATAGCGGAACATGTTTTTAATAGGCTCAGAGGATATTTGATCTAAACCGTTGAAATTCTCAGGTTTTAGGGGAATATTCTTTGAACTTGCCAATAGTTGTACTTTGAAAACGATTTCATCCGCTTTAGTTTCGCTTGGTGTCTCTAGTTTTTTCTCTTTTACAACATCTGGCTTTTTCTCGACAACCTCCTCGGCAACTTGGGGTTCCGTGTTGATGCTAGGTGCCGGATCGGTTTTTATTTCCTCTTTAGTTTCTTTTTCCTCGGCAGCAATCGGATTATCTTCAATTGGAGCGTTGGTTATCGGGCTATCTTGTATGGTCTCAGTTGGAGGTGCATCAAATTCAATGAGATTAGCATCGATTCCATCTTTGTAGGTCAACACAGCATTGGCTATTGCAATGCCCATCTCACGTTGCCCTTTGTCAGAGTTTAAGTAGGCTCCTTCATTTCTGTTGCTGAGAAAACCTAACTCCACAAGTACGCTTGGCATGAAAGTTTGATGCAGTACAATAAAGGCAGCTTGCTTTACCTTTCTATCTTTTCGTTTTAGTTTCTTTACAAAGTTGTTTTGAACCAATTTGGCCAATTCAATGCTTTGCTCGAGGTACTCTTCTTGCATTATGGTGGACCCAATCACAAACTCAGGAGAGTTCAGATCATAATCACTATACTTTTCCTCATAATTATCTTCTAAGTAAATCACCGAGTTTTCATTCTTGGCCACTTCCATGTTCTTGGTATTGCCATTTAAACTCAGCACAAAGGTTTCCGCGCCGTAGGCATCAGACCCATGGGCATTACAGTGCACGGAAACAAAAAGATCGGCATTTGCGGTATTGGCAATTTGTCCTCTAACGAACAGGTCTATAAATGAATCATCCTTTCTAGTGTAGAGCACTTTTATATCACTGTTTTTTTCTAAAATCTCCCCAACCTTCAGCACCACTTTCAAAGCAATATCTTTTTCTAGATATCCATTGCCTAAATTACCAGGGTCATGCCCTCCATGACCGGCATCGAGAACAATAACAAATTTCTCTTTGGTCTTCGGTTCGGTATCATTCTTGATGAAAGAAAATAGAAAGAAAACGACTACCGTTATTATGACAAAAACTGACCGATTTTTATACATAAGTGTTGTTCATTTGAGGCTTTCCCCAGGGGTTAAATTTATGGTAATGACACACAAGGGGAACAAAAAATATATGTAAGTTTGACCACCAAAAACTGAGCCAAACCTTCACAAAAATAGGATTTATCGCTTTGCAAACAAACAAACTTCATTTCCCCATCCTATTGTTTTTGGTGTTTTTGGGCCAAATGGGTTTGGCACAAGAAAAC
>CAYNUM010000477.1:0-2571 GCA_964400025.1 uncultured Croceivirga sp. | reverse complement strand
ACTTTTCTTGACCCACAAAAAAATATTGAAATCAAAAAAGAACAAGTGGTGGATCTATACCTCAATTATCTTCAATGTTACCTTGTACAGTTTTGCAGGAACTTATGCCGCCAATTGTACCTATGATTATTCCAAACCATCGGTTTATGAATCCAAAGTCCTTAATAAAAAAACCAAAAGAGGCCGTAAGGGTAGAAGACGTTATTTAGTTACAGTTGCACCCTGGGGCCATCATTTTGATAAAGAAAGCATAAGCATCACCAAGTCACAGTACGACGAATTAGCTATCGGTGAAACTATCAAGATTGATTTAAAGCCGGGCCTTTTCGGTATTCCTTGGTACTATATAGAGCGGAAATAGGCAATAATAAACTTTTGCAGTTCAATTCCACTGGCAAATAGCACTCGAAAAGGTTTAAATCAACTATCTTGAAGGCACGCGTCTACAGGTATTTAGACTGAATAGCAGCAAAATGAAAAGATTAAATGTAACCCTTCTATTTCTTGCATTGACTTTTTCGCAATGCAAGCAAACGACAACAGAAACCTTAAAAAAGGTCACTTTAGAACGGCAATCGAACGAAGGTGTGGTCGCGGCCAATGGTATGGTGGTCACTGCACATCCGATTGCCACAAAAATCGGTTTGGATGTCCTAAAAAATGGTGGAAATGCCTTTGATGCAGCAGTTGCCGTGAAATACGCACTTGCTGTTGTTTTGCCCAAAGCAGGTAATTTAGGCGGAGGAGGCTACATGGTCTACCGAACTGCCAACGGCGAAAAAGGGGCGCTCGATTTCAGAGAAACTGCTCCTGCGACCGCTAGTCGAGATATGTTCATTGAGACTAAAACAGACTCTGTAATGAAACAAAAGGCGCTGTTGGGGCATTTGGCAGCCTGTACCCCTGGCACGGTAGATGGTATGGACAAGGTTCATAAAAAATTCTGTGCATTGCCTTTCGAATCCCTCATTCAACCGGCCATTGATGTGGCCAACAACGGTTTTGCCATTTCAGAATATGATGCATGGACCTATAATCGAGCGCAGAAAGACTTTCGTGCGGTCAACGACTCTTCGATGATCTTTATACAAAAAGAACCTTGGGCCGAAGGTGATCTACTGATTCAAAAAGATTTGGCCAAAACCCTCGGACGAATTAGGGATAAGGGCCGAGATGGGTTCTATAAGGGAGAGACCGCCCAGCATATTGTTGATGAAATGAATTCGGCAGGCGGTATAATCAGTAAGGCGGATTTAGAGAACTACAGTGCTGTTTGGCGAGAGCCTATCGAAGGAAAATATAGGGATATTTATAACATCATTTCGATGCCACCCTCGTCAAGTGGAGGAATCATCATTGTACAGCTATTAAAAGGTTCCAATGCCTACGATTTCAAGCAAATGGGTCACAATACCCCTGAAACCGTTCATGTAATGACCGAATTGCAGCGCAGGGCCTATGCCGATAGAGCCGAGCATATGGGGGATTTGGATTTTTATGACGTGCCCATAAAAATGCTTTTGGATGAAGGATATATTGCCGAACGAAATGCTTCCATTGATATGGAACAAGCAACCCCCTCAACAGCCATCAAAGCAGGTAGTGTAGATAAAATTGAAAGCCTCGAAACTACCCATTTTTCAATAGTGGACAAAGAAGGCAATGCAGTTTCGATAACGACCACCCTAGTGGGCTACTTTGGTTGTAAAGTACTCGTTGACAACGCGGGATTCTTTTTAAATAATGAAATGAACAATTTTAGTTTAAAACCGGGCTTTCCTAATATTTTTGGATTGATAGGTGGTGAGGCCAATGCCATTGCCCCAGGCAAACGAATGTTGAGCAGTATGAGTCCGACCATCGTTGAAAAGAACGGGGAACTGTTTATGGTATTGGGCACCCCAGGAGGCTCGACCATTATTAACGTGAACTACCAAAATATAATCAACGTCATCGACCATGGTATGACCATGCAAGAAGCTGTTGATGCTCAAAAAACCCATTCACAATGGTTACCTGACACCATAGTTCTCGAAGAAGGTACCTTGGACAGTTTGACCATTGGACGACTTAAGGAAATGGGACATACTTCTTTTCGAGTCGTTGAACAACTGGGAAGAACTGAGGCAATTTTAGTGCGCCCAGATGGGTCGTATGAAGGGGCCGCCGATAATACAAGAACAGGCGATGCAATTGCCGTAGGCTATTGACCGATAATATATTACACTAGATTTTTTCTGAAATTAAAAGGTTCTGAAAACAGTGTTCATAAAAGTAATTTTAGCAATGAACTGGAGCGGCCATGATTTTTTATTGGCTACCTTGATTCTAGCGACAACCTTATTGTGTGCCTACCTCATTTTTCGAAAAGCAAAGAATAAAAGAACGCGTAATTTGATGCTTCTAGCGCTTTTGTTGGCAGTTCTACTAGTTTGGGCAGAAATAGCGGTCGGACTGTTTGGGAGCCCAGAGGCAGGAGATTAAAATATCCCTAAAAACAAAACCCACCCTTAAAGGATTAAGGATGGGAAAAAAATTGCTATGAAAAAGAAAATTAGATACTGGTCAACA
>CAYNUM010000476.1:0-2575 GCA_964400025.1 uncultured Croceivirga sp. | reverse complement strand
AAAAAGTTTGGCCAATGCAAGAATTTTAAAATAATAACGATATATATATATTATTAATATTAATAATTGTTTTAATATCAATTAGTTAAATATTAAATTAATAATGATATAATGAATGAAATTTATTCATTGTTAAAGGCACTTTCCCCGGTCGAACACAAAGAATTTATAGCCTTTTTGAAAAAAAGGAACAAGCGGTCTTCAATAAAGAACCTTGAATTGATTAAGCTTTTGGAAGCGGGGAAAACGAAAGATTTAGATATTGAACTCTATGGTACTCCCTCAAAAAGTGCGTACAATGTTTTACAAAAAAGGGTAAAGGATGTATTGATTGAATTTTTGGCCAATAAGTCGTTTGGACAAGAATCTTCTGAGGAAATGGAAATTCTAAAATTACTGCTTGCCAGTCGAATTTTATTTCAACAAGGTGTTGTCAAAACAGCTATAAGAACCTTGGAAAAAGCAGAAAAAAAGGCAAATGATATTGATGGTCATTCGATTTTAAATGAGATTTTCCAAACTAAAATCCAATACGCCTACCTAAACCCTAAATGGTACCTTCAGGATATTATTCAAGAGTTTGAAGCCAACCAAAAATGGTATCAACGAGATATCCATTTAAATATGGCCTACGCTAGAATTAAGGATGAAATGAAATCATCCACTCAGAGGTCAATACATGAAATCATTGATGTGGTTTTTAATGAGTTTTCATTGGAAATCAATAGTGATCTTACCTATAAATCGCTATATCAGTTGATGGTCATTACCGCTTCTTCTGCGAAACTTCAAAACGATTATTTTTCGGTTTCTACGTATATCGTTGACATATTTAATGTGATGAAATCGAAGGGTCCAATTCCTAAGAAATATCATTATTACTATCTCAACATGCTCTATTTAATGGCAGTAACTGATTTTCGCAATAAGCGGTTCTTTCAGGCAAGAGAAATTTTAAACGAGCTTTTTGAAATCACAAATAGCGAAAAAAAATTTTCGAAGGTTTTTGAGGAAAAGACCGCCGTACTGTTGGCACTTATTGAACTTTACACCGGTAAGATGAATGATGCTATGGAGATATTGGGGAGGATTACCACCCCTTCTTTGAACAAAGACTTGGTGTTATTGATGACCTTGTTTTTAAAGGCAGATTTCCGAGAAGCATATAATACGTTTAAAGATTTTACCAGATCTGACGATTGGTATGAAAGAAAGATGGGTTGGACATGGGTACTAAAAAAGAGCATCATCGAAATACTTTTATTGATTGAATTGGACAAACTCGATTTGGTCTTAAATCGACTGACCAATTTCAATAGAAAATTCTCAAAAAAACTAGTTGAAATAGGTGAGGATAGAGTCTTGACGTTTTTAAAATTGGCAAAGCGGTATTATGAAGAACCCAAAATTGTTGCCACCAATGAATTCAATACTCTTGTCGAAGATTCTTTTGAGTTTGTGGGCAAACAACAAGAAGACATTTTTGTGATGAGCTTTTTTGCATGGCTAAGATCAAAAATGCAGAATAGAAACTTGTATGAGGTTACGCTCGAGATAGTTTCAGTGTAGATAACCTAGTATCTATCCATTTTCTTAACGAGTATTATTAAAAGAATAAACCGGCTTGAACCGTCTTTAAGGGTTAAGTCCCCAATTGGGTTACAATTCAACCTAAATAGACGATGGTTCAAAGTAAAAACCTTCTACAACATGCAATTTTAGGAGAATTTAGGCCTATGATTAACCAAAACAAATATAACTATGACACCTTCTGAGATTTTTTCAATCTGTAATCTTATGGTAATGCCCATGTGGTTATTGCTCATTTTTCTTCCAAAATGGAAGGCGACCCGATTCTTGATCGATTATAAAATCATACCCATTTTACTATCATTGGTTTACGCGGTCTATATCGGCATCTCACTAGCAACAGGAGGCATGATGGATTTTGGAAGTCTTAAAAGTGTCATGGCGTTATTTACAGTTGAAAATGCCGTGCTGGCGGGTTGGGTCCACTATTTGGCCTTTGACCTATTAATCGGCATGTGGATGGTGGATACAAACAAGAATATAGGTATTCACCAAGTACTTATGGCTCCTTGCTTGTTCTTCACTTTTATGTTCGGTCCAGTAGGTTTTCTATTGTTCACAATCATCAAATCAATCAAAAAATAATTCATCAAACCAATCAAAAACAACATCATGAAATCAATCAATCACGTATTACGAACAGTTAGAAATGAAAGCCCGATTCTCTATGCCATAGTGCTTTTTCACGCACTATTGGCATTGGGCTCTTTCATTGGTATTTTTATTGACGACCGAACATTGACCGGTCTGAATGTATGGGTTAAGCCTTTGAAGTTTTCAATTTCCGGAGGAATATATATTCTTACAGTTGGCTATTTGGTCACCCTATATCCGTTTTCAAGAAGAAAGAAAAGCATTGTAAACAACATCGTCTCATGGTCTTTAGCCATAGAGATTGTAATTGTAGTCTTACAAGCGGGTAGAGGGGTACGCTCACATTACAATCACTCAAGCCTTTTTGACGGATTGCTTTTTGCGGCAATGG
>CAYNUM010000475.1:0-2575 GCA_964400025.1 uncultured Croceivirga sp. | reverse complement strand
AAAAGCATGGGCCAAGGCTTCCCAGTTTTGGAAAATGTCCCTCCAGTTGCCTTCATAATCCAAAATTTTCGAACCATCAATCTCACTATTTGTATTAATGGAAAAAATATTCCATGGCCTACTGGGATCCCCATGCCTCCTACTGAACTTGAGTGGTAAATATTCCAAACCAAGACGCTCAAAGTCTGGGTCTTTGACAATGACCAAAAGCTCTTTTAAAACCTGTAAGGAAAAGGTTTCCGAAAGCTCTGACAAGGTTTCCTTTTGAGCATTATACAGTGATTTGTTTGCATTTAAGAGATACTTCTCAAAATCGTCTTTTTCAATTTTGTAATGATCATCAAAAATTCCTCCTCTCATGATATTGAAGAGCGTGTTTGAGAAGTGTCTCGTGTCTTTTAAAAAATCGGAAGTGCATTGCAGAGCATCCGATGACGCATTCAACTCAATCAGTCTCTGGGTACCCAAAGCAATATCTTTCTTTATTTCTTCTCCAATACTCCCAGAACCTTTTAATATTTTGGTAAGAGCCGCTATATCCGAATGATCTTGATTTACATTAGTGACAATATTCCATTGTATTGTTTCACCTGGGGCTAGAATTAAGTCATTATTCAAAAAAAAGGCTCCTTTTTCGCCCTTTATATCTGCCTCTTGATAAATATCATGGCCTTTTCTAAAATGATTCAATTGTGATGAAGACAGCAGATACTTTGGGTTTTTGAAGCCTGTTGACCAAGCAATATTTGCTTTTAGGGCTTCACTGGGTTCCGCTTTATCCACAATTATTGCACTTAATGCATAAATTCCCAAACCTACCTCAGGTATCAGTTCACTTCTTTTATAAGCATCAACTAAATTGCTGGCCCTGTTTTGGGTTTCACTGGGTACTCCATGGGGGAGGATGTTCTGAATACCATCCAAAACTTCCACATCTGAGGTCAAGGAACCATCATTTGTCAAAAATGAATTCCGAACAAAACCATATAAATTACTTGAAGCCCATTGATAACTAAAAGTCAAGTTAAGGTTATTGTTGACCTCTTCAAATATGATTTTATTTCCATGTACGCTTTTGTAAATATTTTGAGTAACATCGTATTTACCCTCATTTCGAATGGAAAAAGGCTCCCAAATTTCAACTCCAGATTTATTCCTTATCCTCAGAATAGTTTTACTTCCCGTTAGCTCCGAAGATTCTGTGATTTTATCATCCGTATAATAGGGAAAAATTGCATGTTGGGCATTTTTCCTACCTGCAGATAGCCCACCATTACTTGAAATGAACATCCAATGATTGGAGTCACTTACAATGCTCATAAAAAAGGGACGCATATTATCGGAGTTGGAAATCTTGAAATATGTTTCGCCTTCTATGGTTACGGATTCGCCACTTACCGCTTTTAGGTTTGATTTAAGCTTTGCATTTCCTGAAATGATATTTCCTTTTGACATCGGTTCGATTGCAGTATTGATTGAAATTGAGAAGGGTCGCTACAAAAATTTGTATCGACCCCTATTTTAGAACTCATTTTTTAATTTGGAGCGATAGCAAAATCATCTACGTAAAAAGTAACGTCTGCTGGGGTATTGCCCCCATCAATATTACCGGGTTTAACCACTAACATAGTATATACAGTCTCGTCTCCACTATTTGGAAACACATTGGCAGACAAATCAAAAGACATTTCTACCCATTCATTGGCCGTGGTCAATGTTTGATCATACGGTGCCGGATTGCCAATAGTACCACCATCATTAGGTATTGCAATAATTTCCAATCGCACAACCTGATTGGGCTGGGTACTATATATCTTAAAAGTAATGGTAGAATTATTGGTAAAGCTACCCATATCAAAAATATTCTGAAAACCTCCAAATCCTTCAGCACCGGTGGACTTAATAAATTCAAATACTTTATCAGAAGTATTGATGCCTCCCGATACCGGATTGTCAACTATTGCTCTAGTTTGCAAGGAACCAAACGACACATTGAACCCTTCACAGTTTTCAAAGTCAACGGGAAAGGAGGTAACATCCATAGTTGGGCCACCGGAACATGCTCCACCGCCACCGCCATTGGTGTCACTTCCATCACCGCCCTCAACCAAGGATACGTTGTCAATAATGACGACACCCACATCTGCGCCCATATCGAACAGTACGCGGCTGTTGGCGCTTCCAAAGTCGTTGGCCGCCAGTTGCAAGGTGAAGGTCTGTGTCTCCGTGGTAAGGTCCACCGAAGGGGCCGTATTGGTGAACGGCGCCTCGTTAAGACCGATTCCGGCCAACATCGTCCTGTTGCGGTCGGAAGAGGCATCGAAGGTCAGGATATAATTTGTGCCCTGGGTAATCTCAACCACTTGGCTCAAGTTCACATCAAACGGATTGCCCGCGGCCTGAACATCGACCTGGTTAAAACTGTTGCCCGAATCAGTCACGACATTGGCTCCATTGCCAATCCATGGATCGACCCCGTTCTCAAAGTCACCGTTGGTCAATAGACCGGAGTCAAAACCACCACCGCCACCGCCATTGGTGTCACTTCCATCACCGCCCTCAACCAAGGATACGT
>CAYNUM010000474.1:0-2590 GCA_964400025.1 uncultured Croceivirga sp. | reverse complement strand
TACACTCTTTCCCCTAGTTCAGAAGACAATTCAGGCTTCAACAACCCTGGTGTTGACACCTTTGATGGAGCCAATACGATGACCATTGCCATTGAAATTCCAAACAGTTTGTTGGGTGAGACCACCGCAACCAATGTTTTGGGCGTACCAGTTTACAAAACATGGGTGACCACAAATAGAAAACAAAAAAGAACCTAAAAAAACAAAAAAATGAAAACACGAAATATATTGAACACTTTGTTGGGAATCGCATTGGTTCTCCTCATCACTTCTTGCAGCGACGACGATGAAGGTACAATGGAACAACCAATGGCAATGGCCACCTGTGATGATGGTATAATGAACGGTGATGAAACCGGAATTGATTGTGGTGGTTCTTGCACCGCTTGTGAGATGATGTCGATGGAACCTGATTTTTCGGGAACCTACGCGCAAGTTGATTTTATGGGTCGGCCGGGTATTAACTCTGTATTAAGTGCCAATGGAGATATTAAGGACATGCATAATATGAGCATCCCCTCTGAAATGGAAGCTAGCTTTCAAGCGGCTTTTGAAACACAATTGGAGGGTTTGCACGATGCCTATGCCATAGCGCTTGGCCTTACCGCAGATGATGTTGATTATCAGCCTAATATTCTTGGTGATATTTTGAATGGGCCCGATGATGACGGCTTCACCAATAATCCGGTTTCCGCGACGGTCTTAACTACCGTTTTAGCCAATGATGTATTGGAAGTGGCACCAGATGCGCCAACTACGTATTTCAATCCAGGATCTGGTGCGCCTACTTATGATGGGGGTATTGGATTGACTGGAAGAACACCCCAAGATGATGTAATCGACATTTCACTTATTCTCCTTTTCGGAGGGGGCGATGGGGCACGTTTCAATGGCGAGGGGGGATTGCCATTATTGGTTTCTGACGGCGTGGGTTTAACAGCTACTATAACGGATACCTTTCCGTATTTGGGAGCTCCTGAATAATCAAATTCTTGAATAAGGTTGGGAGGATGTTTCATATCCTTCCAACTTCCTTATAGCCATGAACACCAAAAAAATTAATGTAATGAAGTATTTAAGAATCGTTTTTGTTTTATTGTTTGTCACTTCCTGTAGCAAACAGAACAATCGCCTTACCAATCCAAATGACTACGACTCCTACTTAAAGACATCAGCGACCAAAACCACTTCAAAGTATTTTGAACTCTGGAACTCGAAAATCGAAGCTGACAGTACTCAACTATTGAGTTTTTCAAATGTCGCTGCTGAATATAATCGCTATTTTAAAAATACGGGTGATATCACCTATCTAAAAAAAGCGGAACGAGCCTTGACCAAGGCTGTTGATATTGCCAACCTTGGTAAAGCATCCTATGCAAGGGCTTTGGCAAGAAACTATATTTCGCAACATCGCTTTAAAGAAGCGCTACAAATGGCCGAAATGGCAAATCAAAATGGAGGAGGAAAAAAGGATACACAGGCTTTACTTTTTGATATCCATATGGAGTTGGGGAACTACGCATCGGCCGAAAAATATTTAGACAGTATCAAGAATATGGCCGACTTCGGTTATTTAATACGGAATGCCAAGTGGAACGACTACCAAGGGAACTTGGAAACCACCATCACATTCATGGAAAAGGCCCTGGAAAAGGCGGAATCTTCCAATAATAAAAGACTAAAAATATGGTCGTATACCAATTTGGCGGACTACTATGGACATGCAGGTAGAATTCAAGATTCTTATAACGGATATTTAAAGGCACTAAAACTGGACCCAAGCAACGCTTACGCGAAAAAGGGAATCGCATGGATTGTTTTTTCTTACGAGAAAAACGCTAAGGAAGCCCTAAGAATTCTTGATGCCGTTACAGAAAACTACAATTCCCCTGATTACTATGTATTAAAAGCGGAAATCCATGAATTTTTGAATGATGCCCAATCTGCATTGAAAAATAGGGATGCCTACCATTCACTTGTTCAAAATCCAAACTATGGTGAAATGTACAACAGCTACAACATCGACTATTATTTAGATTGTAACCCAAATTATTCCTTGGCGCTTGATATTGCGCTGAAAGAAGTTGAAAACAGACCGACCGCAGAATCATTTAGTTTTTTGGCAAAAACTTATGCAAAAATGAACGAATTGGATAAAGCTCTGAATATAGTTGAAACTCAAATTATTGGCAACACCTTTGAACCTGGAATACTACTCAATGTTGCTGAAATATATAAGTTGAATGGGCAATACAATAAGGTAAAGAAGCTAAAGGAAGAGCTCGAAGAAGCGACCTATGAACTTGGGCCGGTTTCAGAACAAACAATTAAAATGCTTTAGTGCAATGGCTTTAATTCAGGTTGATTAATTGTTTTTTGAGAACGCCCTGAGTAGTATTATTTGGGGTGTTTTTACAATTCGATAAAATTGTTCAGTGCGAGGGCCCAATCATAATCTTTATACTCCAAATCAACACCATCAACGCTTGGAATAATACCTTGTTGCATTAGAATTTCTTTGGTTCCATCCTTGCCTCCAAAATCACCCCTGAACCAGCTGAACAATGAGGTAACGAAAACCTCATTTTTC
>CAYNUM010000473.1:0-2596 GCA_964400025.1 uncultured Croceivirga sp. | reverse complement strand
ATGTATGCTTCGCTCCAAAAGAAAGCGGTTGAAGAACAGAACAAACTATTGCCAACGTTATATACCACGTCGGCCCATGGTCATACCAAAGGAGTGGTGAACACCCTCAAGGATGTGAAAAAAGGTTACCCCAATCTCGATGTAATTGTGGGTAATATAGCCACTGCCGATGCTGCACGTTATTTAGCGGATGCCGGTGCCGATGCGGTAAAAGTGGGTATAGGTCCGGGTTCCATTTGTACAACGCGTGTGGTTGCCGGTGTAGGTTTTCCACAGTTTTCTGCAGTTTTGGAAGTGGCGGCTGCACTAAAAGGTACAGGTGTTCCGGTCATCGCAGATGGTGGTGTTCGATATACGGGAGATATTCCGAAAGCTATTGCTGCGGGCGCGGATACAGTGATGTTGGGTTCTTTATTGGCTGGAACCAAGGAGTCTCCGGGAGAAACTATCATTTATGAAGGTCGTAAGTTCAAGAGCTATCGAGGCATGGGCTCAGTTGAGGCTATGAAAGAGGGCAGTAAGGACCGTTATTTTCAAGATGTTGAAGATGATATCAAAAAATTGGTTCCTGAAGGAATTGTAGGTAGAGTACCTTACAAGGGTGATCTCTACGAAAGTATGCACCAATTTATCGGTGGTCTTCGCGCTGGTATGGGGTATTGCGGGGCAAAGGATATTGCAACACTTAAAGAAACCGGAAAGTTTGTCAAAATCACGGCCAGTGGAATCAATGAAAGCCACCCTCATGATGTCATGATTACCAAAGAGAGTCCAAATTACAGTCGTTAGACACCCGCTTCAAAATGTCAAGACTCCATGACTTTTTGAAACATGAGCTAAAGTTACCTCAGGGCCTACTTGAACAGGTTTCCGGCTTTTATATTGAGGAAAAGCTGACCAAGGATACCTTTTTGACCAACCAAGGACAGCGTTGTAAAAAAATGTATCTGATTGAAGACGGGTACTTGCGTTTCTTTTCAGAGACCCCTAGAAAAGAGATTACTCATTGGATATTTGGTAAAGGGCAACTGGTTACCGATGTGGCCAGCTTCTTTTTGGAAGATTCCGCTAAGTGGAACATCCAAGCTTTGACCGAAACGACCGTACATACGCTCTCTTATGAGAATTATCAACTGATGCGCACTCAGGTACCTGAATGGGATAATTTTGAAAAACTTTTTCTTATCAAATTAATGTCTGCCTTAGAGAATCGCGTGTACACACTCTTGTCGATGTCAGCTGAAGAACGCTATACCTTTTTGTTTCAATCTGACCCGATAATGTTCAATACCTTACCGCTTCATCATCTTGCTTCCATGTTGGGCATGACCCCCGAAACCTTGAGCCGAATACGCGCGAAACGCATTTCTTGATTTTTGTCAAGGCAATTGCTGAATTCATGAACTACTTTTAAAAACGGCCTTTAAAAGTGGAAATCATGAAAAAAGCAAAACAAATTAACATCGTTGAAACAGTTTTTCAAAATGTCGAAAAACAGCAAAACAAAGAGGATGCCGATGGCATTACCTATGAAATAGATGCAGCTCGATACACCTCCATTGAAAGATTTGAAAAGGAAAGGGAATTGATCATCAAGAACCATCCTATTGTAGTCGGTGCGGCCGGTCAGCTGAAAAATAATGGCGACTATTTTTTGTACGATCTGACCGAGACCCCAATTATGATTGTAAAGGGTAAAGATGGTAAGGTTCGCGCATTTTTGAACATGTGCCGTCATCGAGGGGTGCGTCTTTTGGACAAGACCGAAGGTAAAATCAAAAGGAATATCGTTTGTCCCTATCATGCATGGGTCTATGACACGGCCGGGTGTCTGAAAGCTGTTTTTCATGAGCAGGGATTTGCCAATGTGGGTGCAGCATCACATAGTTTAATTCAACTCGATTGCTGGGTACGGTTGGGTATGGTTTTCGTTGTGCCCAATCCCAATTTAAAGGGGAAATTTGATATTGATGAATGGTTGACTGAGGTCTATTCGATTACCGAAGAATTTGATTTCGGCGACTTGGTGCCCTACCACTTTACCAGTGAGACTTTAGATTGCAACTGGAAACTTGTGGTCGATGGGGCTTTGGAAGGCTATCACTTTAAAATTGCACACGCTGATACCATTGGGAAGTATTTTTTGGACAATATGAGTTTGAATACCGACAACAAACTCCACAGTACCATTGTTTTTCCTAAGCGAGCAATGCAAAAAATGGAGGAACTTCCACAGCAAGAATGGAACATACGCCAGGGTGCGAATATTTTAGTTCATATTTTTCCAAATACGGTCATTTTGATTGAACCTGACCATATTATGGTGGTAAGTTTTGTACCGTTGGATGAAAAGACCACGCAGTTCAAATCTTTTATGCTTTTGCCCTCTGAGCCCAAAACAGAAAAAGAAGTCAATTATTGGAAGTTGAATGCTGATATTTTCTGGAATGCGATTAGCGAAGACAATGAAATGGCCGTTCTGCAACAAAAATCCTTTAACGGATTTTCAAAGACCACAATGACCGTTGGCAGTTATGAAAAGCTCTTGGTGCAATTTGAGAATTTAGTAGATGGTCTACTTGCGGAAGGATAAGCC
>CAYNUM010000472.1:0-2602 GCA_964400025.1 uncultured Croceivirga sp. | reverse complement strand
TGAAGGGCAGCGACGCTATATAGAAACCTTCTCGGCCTATGCGCGTCAGTTTTTAGGAGGCTTGGAGCGTCCCGATGTCGATAAAATTGATGGTCTTTCGCCCGTCATCGCCATTGAACAGAAAACAACTTCAAAATCTCCTCGATCTACGGTGGGCACCATTACTGAAGTCTATGATTTCTTAAGACTTTTATTCGCAAGGGCTGGAGACGCCTACAGTTACGTCACTGGTGAAAAAATGGTGAGTTATAGTGATGAGCAAATCAAACAATTGATTATTGATAGCTACAAAGACAAAAAAATCAATGTACTGGCTCCGGTAATCAAATCAAGAAAAGGGCATTATCGCGAGCTTTTTGAACAAATCGGCAAACATGGCTTTGTAAAGGTAAGGGTTGACGGTGAGATACTTGACATTGTAAAGGGCATGAAAGTGGACCGTTACAAAACCCATGATATTGAGATTGTGATTGATCGATTAAAAGTCGGTCAGGGTGCCGATTTTGACAAACGATTAATGGAAACCATTAACACTGCCATGTATAGTGGCAACAATGTCTTAATGGTACTTGAAGAGGGAACGGCAGAACCTCGGTATTTCAGTCGTGACTTAATGTGCCCAACATCTGGTATTTCTTACCCTACTCCTGAACCCAACACCTTCTCCTTCAATTCTCCCAAAGGCATGTGTCCGGACTGTAATGGTTTAGGACATATTTACGAAGTCAACGAACAGAAGATATTTCCGAACAAGAAATTATCCATCAAAAATGGTGGCATTGCCCCCTTAGGTGAATATAAACGTTCATGGGCCTTCAAACAACTGGAAACCATTGGGCAACGCTATGGATTCGATTTGGAAACACCAATTGAAAAAATATCAGATGAGGCGATGGATATCATCCTCAATGGAGGGAACGAAAGTTTTTCGGTCGACTCTAAAACCCTTGGTGTAAAAAGGGATTACAAAATTGATTATGAAGGAATTTCAAACTTTATAAAAACCCAGTTTGAAGAATCGAATTCCGCGTCCATAAAACGTTGGGCGAAAGAATACATGGACAAAGTTGTATGTCCGACTTGTGACGGCTCACGATTACGAAAAGAATCGCTTTACTTCAAAATTGATGGCAAGAATATTGCCGAACTTGCCCAAATGGATATCGCCGAACTGGCTGATTACTTCAATCAATTGGATGCAAAGTTGGAGGGTAACCAAAAAAAGATTGCCGAAGAAATCATAAAGGAAATCAAGGCGAGAATAGGTTTTCTATTGGATGTAGGTTTGGATTATCTCTCCCTTAACCGCGGCTCAAAAACGCTTTCTGGCGGTGAGGCCCAACGGATTCGTTTGGCTACTCAAATTGGCTCACAACTGGTCGGGGTACTTTATATTTTAGATGAACCAAGTATTGGATTGCATCAACGTGACAATGAGCGATTAATCAATTCATTGTCTTCTCTACGAGATATCGGCAACTCCGTAATTGTCGTGGAGCACGACCGCGATATGATTGAGGCCGCAGACCATGTTATTGATATTGGCCCCAAAGCGGGTAAACATGGGGGGAAGATTATTTCTGAGGGACCACCCTCTGAATTGGTCAATTATAACACCCTTACTGCAGATTACATTACTGGCGATAAGTCCATAGAAGTTCCACAAAAACGGCGAAAGGGCACGGGTAAAAAGATAACCCTTACGGGCTGCACTGGAAACAACCTTAAAAACGTAACCGTTGACTTTCCGTTGGGTAAAATGATTGGGGTCACTGGCGTTTCTGGCAGCGGAAAGTCAACTTTGATTAACGAAACCCTCTACCCTATCATGAACGCCCATTATTTCAATGGCGTTAAAAAGCCCATGCCTTACAAAAAGATAACAGGGCTTGAATATATCGATAAGGTCATTGATATCAATCAGTCCCCTATCGGAAGAACACCTCGTTCAAACCCTGCGACCTATACCGGGGTTTTTAGCGAAATACGCTCATTGTTCGCCAAAACGACCGAAGCGACCATTCGTGGCTACAAGCCTGGGCGATTCAGTTTTAATGTGGCAGGTGGACGCTGTGAAACCTGTCAAGGTGGGGGTATGAAAGTCATCGAGATGAATTTCTTGCCAGATGTCTACGTACAATGTGAGACCTGTAACGGCAAACGTTTTAATCGTGAAACCTTGGAGATTCGTTACAAAGGGAAATCGATTGCTGATGTGTTGGAAATGACCATCAATGAGGCTGTTGATTTTTTTGAAAACATCCCTAAAATTTATCGCAAACTAAAAACGATTAAAGACGTCGGGTTGGGGTATATTTCCTTGGGGCAACAATCCACCACTCTTTCTGGTGGTGAAGCGCAACGTGTAAAACTGGCGACCGAACTTTCAAAACGCGATACCGGAAATACCTTTTATATCTTGGACGAGCCCACCACTGGATTACATTTTGAAGATATTCGGGTATTGATGGATGTGCTCAACCAACTTGTCGACAAGGGTAATACGGTATTGATCATCGAACATAACCTTGATGTCATTAAAATGGTCGACCATGTTATTGATATCGGGTATGAAGGCGGTCGTGGCGGCGGAATGATTGTG
>CAYNUM010000471.1:0-2642 GCA_964400025.1 uncultured Croceivirga sp. | reverse complement strand
CTTTTATGAGCGTGAAGCTTTCGGGGTAATCACCACGCATTATGCAAATTTAAAACTATTGGCCAATGAGCTGCCCCATATGACTAATGCCAATATGCAGTTCGACAATCGAACCTTGGAACCTACATTTAAGCTGGTTTTAGGTGAAGCTGGCAGTTCGTTTACCTTCGAAGTGGCTCAAAAGAACGGCATTCCCTACTCTTTGATCAATAAGGCCAAAAAGAAGATTGACCGTGGCAAGGTGCGCTTTGATGCCACCATTTCAAAACTGCAGAAAGAGCGCAATAAGATGTCGAAAACGGAGTCGCGACTTCAAGACGAAGAGACCAAGGCCAAGGAGGAAGCGGCCAAACTGGAAAAGCTCAATGCAAAGATCAAATCCAAACTAGAGAATTATCAAGAGCTCTACGACCATAACCAACGGATGATCCATTTGGGCAATAAGGTCAATGACAGTGCAGAACGCTATTTTCATGACAAAAAGAAACGCCCGTTGATATCAGAATTGCTACGAATCGTGGAAACTGAAAATAGCAAACGAAAGAAATCCTCCGCCAAGGAGGCCAAGGCCAAGAAAGCCGTAAAAAAGCAAACGGCCAATGAGCTGGAGCAAAAGATAGTCAAGGTTCGTAAGGATAAGGCGGTGCAAAAGAAAAAGGCACAACAAGCAGAAAAGGCGAAACCAAGACCCGTTTTTAAAATCGGTGATCGCGTGCGCATGCATGATGGCAAAGCGGTTGGTAGTATCGATACTTTGGAAAAGGGAAAGGCCGTAGTTAACTATGGTATGTTTACCACCAATGTTAGTGTAGATCTATTGGAATTGGTGGAAGCCAAAAAATAATTCTATTTGCTTTTGAACTGGGTTTTCGGCCCTATTTTTTGAGTAAAATTGTACGAGACCTTATTAGGTGCTATTTTAACGGGAATTAAATCCATTTCCAATGAAACAAAATATCCTTATTGTCGCAATCAGTCTCTTACTTTTTAGTTCCTGTAAAACCAAAACGGAATCGAATTCAACATCTGAGAGTATGGCAGAATCCCCTGAAAATATTGAGTCACCTACTCCAGACTTTCAAATCTCATTGGCCCAATGGTCATTTAATAAGGCGTTTTTAGGACCACGAAAAGAAGGGTATTTTGAATGGTTCGTCAGAACATTGCAAGAATCCCCAGATGATGTGTTATTAGGGGATGCCGATCCGAAAGATTTCCCTGAAATGGCTGCCGAGTTCGGTATCAAGTCCATTGAACTGGTGAACACCTTTTACTATGGCAAAGTGGACGACCAGGCTTTCTGGGATGATTTCAAAAACCGATGTGATGCCGCAGGAGTCAGTGTCGGGTTGATTATGTGTGATGCTTTGGGTTATCTCGGTGACGCAGATGCCGACGCCAGGAAAAAGACAGTGGAAAACCATCATAAATGGGTGGATATCGCCAAGTTTCTGGGAGCACATTCCATTCGTGTCAATGCCGCAGGATCGGGCAGTGCTGAAGAAGTCGCTGCAAATGCCGTTAATGGATTAAAGCAATTAGGGGAATATGGCGCAAGTCAGGGTATCAATATTATCGTGGAAAACCACGGTGGTTATTCTTCAGACGGGTCTTGGTTGGCAGGCGTTATGGCCGAAGTGAATATGGACAACGTGGGTACGCTTCCCGATTTCGGGAATTTCTGTATCGAACGTGGCCCCGAAGGATGTGTCAACGAATACGACCGGTACCAAGGGATGGCGGAATTAATGCCCTATGCCAAAGGTGTTAGTGCGAAATCACATGATTTCGATGAAGCCGGAAATGAAACCAGTACTGATTTTTACAGGATGCTAAAAATTGTCAAGGACTCTGGTTTTAAAGGATATATAGGCATTGAGTACGAAGGCAGTACTCTTTCGGAGGAAGAAGGTATCAAAGCTACATTGGCCCTTTTGAATAAGGCGATAGATAGCATTCAATAAAAAGTAACTAACATCGTGAAATAAAAAAGTGGACGATACAACGTCCACTTTTTTAAAATAACAGCCGGCATCAAGTTGTTGAACCCAACCTGAGCGGCCGACTGCATTATTTAGAGAACTTATCTAATTGCAACTTGCATTGGCCGGTGTTAGCACGGTTTCCGTCTCCACCAAATTGTCCAGCTTCGAAAAGCCACGAATATTTACAACAACAAAGTCCGACCCTACTTCTGAAATTACACCTTGAAAATTAGTAAGCCTAAGCTGCGTTGCAATTTCCTCTCCGGTTAAACTCCCTAATTCCACATTGTTGTTTGCCGGATCAATTTGACTGGCAAAAATTCGAAGTCGTTGCACAAAAGGCTGTATCACATTACTATAGGTTTGATAGGCATCGTAGGTCAGCGAAGCACTTTTTGCTGGAACGGTTACCGTTCTTTCAAATTGTAATACCAATTCTTTTTCCTGGGTCTCCTCTCCAAACTGCCTTTGGGTACTGGTCACTTCTTGAGAATATTCATAAGATGCAGACACCTCTGCACTAGCAGTAGCACTTCCACCAAAGAAGTTTGCTTGAGCTTCCACCCCAACGGTCAAACTGGCTGAACATGTTTCCCTTGAGCTAATCGATAGTGATTCTTCCCAGCCAACTGTTCTGGTTGTCGTAATGGCTTCGTC
>CAYNUM010000470.1:0-2656 GCA_964400025.1 uncultured Croceivirga sp. | reverse complement strand
ATACCCCTTGAATCATTTGACAAACGGGTGCTTATCGTGGTGACCGATGGGGGCGATAATGTAAGTGACTACAGCTACTTTTTATGCGATCAGGAACCATTCAATCTGGCATTTGCCCCCTCAGATATACTTATCGTTGATGTTCACAAAGATGACAATTCACAGACTCGTTCTAAACTCATTGAAAAGTGTGCGAGTTGCGGTTATCAAATTGGCAGCGGCAGCGACTATGAGTCATACTCTAACTCAGTAATGTCTCTGATAGGTGAAATCTCTAAAAAACCTCCCTATTGGACCATAACCGCACTCATCGTTTTTCTGGCTTTTTCATTCATGACAATAGCCATATCACCTTCAAAACTCAAATAAACCATGAAAGCCTATTCAGTCCTTTACCTGATATTTCTATTGCTTATTGGCCCAATGGCATTTGCCCAACAAGGCAGCGACATTGTGGTCATTGTAGATGTATCTGGCTCTGTTCAAAAAATGAATAACGCCCGGATAGAGGCTAAAAATATTATAAAAGACCTGGTAGCTAAGGGTAGGTTTGAAGCCTCCAATTACAACCAGTGGGAGTTTAGTACGGCAGTCGGTAACATCCAGTCGATCAAAAACGGGAGAGGAACACCTCTCCTTGGCACTAACAATCGAGCTTTTATCCGCAGTGCTGGTGAGAAAAGCACCAGCCTAAGCCCTATATCCAATTACAACTCCTGTAATAACCTCAATGAATTTGATACCTTCATAGATCAAAATTATCCAGCGCGCTTCAATGATCAATTTACCTACTTGAAGCTTGCCAAGGCAAAGGCGGCTCAATTTGCGCTGGAAAATAATACCTGCTCATACCTGCTCATAGAAGTAACTGATAGCCGGGAAGACAAGATACCATCTGCACCTTATACCCCACAGGAGCAAGATCTGGTAGATAGTTACGGTGTCAAAAGCAACATTGAAACCTTCACGCTGGGGATCATTCGCTACCGCCCCATCAGCAATTACCAAATCATCATTTCTGAAGTGAATGTGATAGGCAACAATTGCAATGCCACCAAGCCTTGTGCTACAGCTACCACACCTCAGCCTCCCAAGCCTGTAAGTAACCCACGCATTGTGCTAACGGGCATGTCGAAGAATGCCGATCAGCCAAGAGAGCTCAGTCCAAGAGATGGTCGGCTCAATTTGTCATGGCAATGTATAGACTGCCCGGCCGGAGTGAGTTATCGGGTAATTCTCAAGAGAAAAGGGCAATCAGAGATTCTATTGTCAAAAACCAACCTGAAGAGCAAAAGTATTACAGCTGATGGCTTAAGCGCTGGCACCTATGAATTTACGGTTTCCGCCTCTGGTACACTGGTCAACATTCGCAGCCAAAAGGGCTATTTCAAGGTCAAGGGCGGCAATGGTTTTTTAGTATTCCTATTGGTCATGTTGGCACTTGCAGGCGGGTACATCATCTACCGAAAAGTAGGTAGTAGTAATGGCCCAGCCAAGGGCACTCCCAGGAGGAAAAAAAGGCCCACCCAAACAGATGATGACGGCTTTGACAGTGAGCCAGCATCTGGCAGCGATGACGATACCTTCGAGTTTTAGAAAAATCAAAAAAAATTAATCATGCAAACAATCAGAGACTTCTTCAGATACCTGGCCGATATAACTTTCCATAGTTGGCAGGAAGTATTTATCAAATTACTCTTGCTAGTAGTCCTAGTAGCTTTTTTTCTATGGCTGGCCCATTTCATTTTGAGCAAGCTCCGGCCTGCGAATAAGCAAGATTACAACCGCCTTAGAGATGTATACCTCAATGTAAACCTAATCTGGTCCTTTGGGTTGGTGTTTGTCATCTTCAGCTCATTTTGGATCTACGTGCTTAACTCAAACGGCCCCGGTGCTCTCAAATATACCGAAGGATCATTTTGGACAGGCCTCACTCCTGTGCTCACCACCTACCTGCTGATGATTGTATTATTCATCACTCATTTCAACAAGACTAGAAAACTCATAAAGAACTAAGACATGGCGCATCCTACAATAATCATAGGTATAGGCTCAAGCGGCCTGAAAGTACTCGAAGAGGTACAAAAGTTTCATTACGAATCGTTCAGACAAAACAAGCCCGAACATACTGAATACCTCTACCTTGAAACCAATAAAGACAACCGTGTTGGGGTAACCGCCCTTGAAAATGAGATTAAGCGCGTATACCTGAGCCTCAGCCAGATGTCGACCATGATACAAAACCTCAAAACGAGAGGCGATGCAGACTGGATACCTGACCTTGGTTCACTCATCAATAACTCGCTGGGCGCTGGAGGTATTCGACCTTGTGGTCGACTTGCCTTGTGGGGCAACAATCAGGAAGGAGACAATTTTCTCAACGTTACAAATGCCATTCAGGAAGCCTATTCCCGATCGGTCAAAAACTCAGCCACCAACAGGCCTACCGTCTTCATTGTCGGTTCTACCACAGGTGGCACGGGTTCCGGTGTTTTCCTTGACATAGCCTATCTCGTAAGAGAAATCATTTCAGATGTAAAAGAGCTCTTCGGGTTGTTCATGATTCCACCAAAACCCAGGGTCATGAAGAACAATGAAGTAATGTACGCCAATACCTATGGCGTAATGAAAGACCTGCACTACTTCAATAGAGAAG
>CAYNUM010000469.1:0-2659 GCA_964400025.1 uncultured Croceivirga sp. | reverse complement strand
ATCGCACACCCCATCTCGGTGGCACGCGAGTTAATGGAAGAAACCCCTCATATCATTTTGGCAGGAAAAGGTGCTGAGCAATTTGCTTATGAACAAGGGTTTGAAAAAGAAGACTTACTGACCGAAAGCACGCGAAAACAATATGAGGAATGGAAGAAGGAATCAAAATATGAAACCATCATCAATATAGAAAACCACGATACCATCGGTATGTTGGCCATTGATGAAAAAGGCGATATCGCCGGCGCTTGTACCACCAGCGGTATGGCTTATAAAGTCGCTGGTCGTGTTGGTGATTCACCAATCATCGGAGCAGGGCTTTTCATTGACAACGAAGTAGGTGGCGCTACGGCAACAGGGGTTGGTGAAGAAGTAATTCGCACTGTCGGTAGTTTTTTGATTGTAGAATTAATGCGTCAGGGAAAGTCGCCTCAAGAAGCTTGCGAGGAAGGCGTAAAACGTATCATGAAAAAAAATGAAGGTAGAAAGGACTTTCAAATTGGTTTTTTGGCCATCAACAAACAAGGCGAAACCGGGGCGTATTGTGTGCATCCTGGATTTAGCTACCGAAGATTTGATGAGAGTGGACATGAGAATGTGTTTTCTGAGAGCTTTTACAAAGACACGGAAGACCATATCATTTCATAATTCAAAAGACTTTTTATTAAGGTGAATTCCAGTTATTAATTCTTATCACTTTTTTCTACATTTAAAAATTCTTACTTCTAATCTTCTTACTTGAAAATTTAACCAATGTCTGACCAAAAAAGCTGGCTCGAGCGCTTAAAAAATGAAAGCTGGGAAGCAGAATTGTTGGTTTCAGCGGTTGCCATTTTTGGTATTTTCCAGTGTTTTGATTTGGTAGATTATTTCATCAATTTCTTAATCAACAAGCTGGAACCATCGCAATATATGGTAGGCTATTTTATTGCTTTCATGGGGCTATTGGCTATTAGTATTTTGGCGGCCATGTTCATTATTCATTTTATTCTACGCTCGTATTGGATTGGATTAGTAGGGCTTAATTCTGTATTTCCTGACTACAGTTTAAAAGACAGCGCATATTCTGAGATTTACACAAAAAAAATGATGGAGTTTCTGCCAAAACTATCCAAAACCATAGATGGTACTGATGATCTCTGTAGTGTAATTTTTTCTGCTGCATTTACGATTTTGGGCATTTATACATACATCGCCACCCTAAGTTCACTTTACCTATTTATTTTTAATTTACTCAAAGACTATGTTCCAAAATATATTTTGCTGATACCGGTTGGTGTTTTGGTATTCATATTGGTTTTTCAAAGTTTGATGAACATTTTCGCTAATCTCAAGCAGTTTAAATCCAACGAACGATTGCAAAACCTCTTTTTTTACGTCGCAAAAATTTCAAGCCTTATTTCTTTCGGTCCCCTTGCCAAAAACTTTCTTCAAGTAAGCATGATTTTTGGTTCAAACTTTAAAAAGAAAAAAGGGCTGGTCTATTTGGTATTACTCTTTTTTGGCGTGGGCGCTATTCTCTCTACATTTCATGCCGATAGAACCAATCTTTTTTACATGACCAATTCGGTTATTAGTGATGATGTATCTATGAATCATCCATTTTTTTATAGCACTAACAATACCAATAAAAGCTTCTTGCTGCACCCAGAAATTGAGACAGACGTAATTGAGAAAAAAACTACAAAATTGTTCATACCTATTTTCGATAATGAAGTAAGCTATTTTAAAAAGCTTTGCAATCTTGAAAAACCAGGAAATATTTTCAATTCAGACAAAGAATCCATTCAAAAAGCAAAGACAGCCTACCTCGAGTGTTATGAAAAAAATCACAGCGTTTTGATTGATGGTAAAGAGGTCGATTTAGACTTCCTTAAATATGATCATGAAGTGACCGGGCAGTTTGGTATTCAAGGCTTTATTGATTGTTCCACACTATCAAATGGGCCTCATGAAATAGCGGTAATAAAGAACGGTCGTGAGAAGACCCAAAAGAACTGGACGATACCATTTTACTATGTCGCTGACCAATAAATCCAACTCAGAAAAACTTTACTCCAATACCGCCTTAGCACTCATCTATTGCTTCAAACTTCGTACATTTAAAAATTAGCTTTCGGCTAACAACATCTAATACATAACGCTCATCGCTTAACATATGTCTGATCAAAAAAGACTCTTTCTTTTAGACGCCTATGCCCTAATATTTAGAGGATATTACGCCTTTATAAAAAATCCCAGAATTAATTCAAAAGGGATGGACACCAGTGCCATTATGGGGTTCATGAATTCACTTTTCGATGTTATTCGAAGAGAAAAACCAGACCATTTAGCAGTGGCCTTTGACAAAGGAGGCAGTGTAGAACGCACTGAGCTTTTCGAAGATTATAAGGCGAATCGTGATGAAACGCCGGAGGCCATTAAAATTGCAGTTCCTTATATTCAGAACATTTTGAAGGCCCTGAAAATACCAGTGGTCGAACTCGCCGGTTATGAAGCCGATGACCTTATTGGCACCTTGGCAAAACAAGCGGAAAAAGAAAACTTCAAGACCTTCATGGTGACCCCCGACAAAGATTTTGGTCAGCTGGTATCTGAGAATATATTTATGTACCGCCCAGCACGAATGGGAAATGGCATAGAAATTTGGGGCATCCCT
>CAYNUM010000468.1:0-2660 GCA_964400025.1 uncultured Croceivirga sp. | reverse complement strand
GGTAATTCTGCGATACAATAAAAAGCCCCACTTGGTTTCGCTACTTTAATGCCCTCTATTTTATTGAGTTCATCTATCAAAAAATCCCTTCTGGAGACGTATTCGGCTCTCACATCATCAAAATAAGAGTCAGGAGTCTCCAGTGCGGCTTCACTTGCAATCTGTGCTAAGGTCGGTGGTGATAAACGGGCTTGAGCGAACTTTAAGGTAGTTTGAATAACCTCCTTGTTTTTAGTTACCAAACAACCGATTCGAGCCCCACACATGCTGTAACGTTTTGATACTGAATCTACCACAACCACGTGCTCATCCAACCCTTCTAAGGTCAAAAGAGAATGGTGTTTCTTGCCATCGTAAGCAAATTCACGATAAACCTCATCACCAATTAAGAATAGGTCATGGGTTTTGGCCAAGGTGGCCAATTGTTCCAGTTCTGAAAGAGAATATAAATAGCCCGTAGGGTTGTTTGGATTGCATATAAGAATGGCTTTTGTTTTAGGGCTTATAAGTTTCTCAAACTCCGTTATTGAGGGCAATGCAAAATTATCATCAATAGTTGATTCAATTGCTTTGACCTTTACTCCGTTGGCCCCAGAAAAGCCATTATAGTTTGCATAAAAGGGTTCTGGAATTATGATTTCATCCCCTTCGTCCAAAATTGCGCCAAGAGTGATGCTCAAAGCCTCTGATCCTCCTGTAGTCACTATGATATCTGAAGCTTCCAATTCTATGCCTAATTTGGAATAATATCCTGCAATTTTGGTTCGATACTGCTCTGTCCCCTCCGTTTGACTGTAGGCCAATACATCAATATTGGCATTTTTAACAGCCTCTATGGCCATTTTAGGAGTTTTTATGTCGGGCTGGCCGATGTTTAGATGAAGAACCGTCGTACCTCTTTTTTTTGCCGCTTCAGCATAAGGAACCAGTTTTCGGATGGGAGAGGCCGGCATGTTTCGGCCTTTGGTAGAAATTTTTGGCATGCAGGTAATTTTTAGCAAAAATGGTAAAAGTAGTTGTGTAAAACAACCTATGGTCTTTCTAAAATTTACCTAGGGCAAACGTTAAATATCAAGTGATTACCAATAATATTTTCTAAATTTAAGAAGAGGAGCAACCAATAAATACACCTTTTGAAAAGAAACGTAACATACATTGTCGTCGTGTTCTTCCTGTTTTCTTTATCAGGATTTGGGCAACGATTTCATATTTCACAAAAAAAGAAGTTTGAAAAGGTAAAGTTTGAACTGGTCAATAATTTGATGGTCGTACCAGTAGAATTGAATGGTTCAAAGTTGAGGTTTATATTGGATACAGGGGTCAGCAGCCCCATCTTATTTAACCTCACAGAGCAGGATTCCATTCAGATTAACAAGGTTTCACAAATATCGTTGAGGGGCTTGGGTGAAGGTGAGCCTATTGAGGCGTTGAGGTCTGTCGAAAATACATTTAAAATAGGTGAAGCCATTTGTAACAATCAAATGTTATATGTGGTCTTGGACAAAGACTTGAACTTTTCCACCTCTTTGGGAATTCCCATTCATGGTATCATTGGTTATGATGTTTTCAAAGACTTTGTGGTCGAAGCTAATTATGGAAGACAGCATTTGAAACTATATAGACCAGAAGGTTATGAATACCCAGATGCAAAAAAAATGGAAACCTTGCCCTTAAGTATTGTAGGTAAGAAGGCCTTTGTGGATGGTGCCATAACGAAAGAAGATGACTCCGAAGTTCCGGTAAAGCTATTGGTCGATACGGGAAGCAGTGATGCCCTATGGTTGTTTCAAGACCTAGAAAAAGGATTGGAAGTACCTAATCAGTATTATGAGGATTTTCTTGGCAAGGGATTGAGTGGAGATGTTTTTGGAAAACGAACTAAAGTCAAAGGAATGCGCATTGGAAGTTTTCAATTCAAGGATGCCAAGGTGGCCTTTCCACATGAGTCATCTTTTTTTGCAGTTAAAAACCTTGGAGATAGAAATGGGAGTGTCGGTGGCGAGGTGCTAAAGCGATTTAATATAATATTCGATTACCCCAGCAATAGAATTTCTTTGTCAAGGAATTCGAACTTCAATGACCCGTTTCAGTACAATTTGGCCGGAATTGATTTGCAACACAATGGGGTGCGTTATATTTCTGAAAGTATTACCGACCCGGGTGGAATTGTGGACATTGAGCACAATAAAAGTTTTGGAAACGTTCAAATTTTGATGGAAAACAGAACGCGTCTTAGTCTGGTGCCTGAAATCGTAGTTTCAGGAATTCGCATGGGTAGTCCGGCTGCCGAAGCTGGTCTAAAGGAAGGCGACGTTATACTGGCCGTTCACGGCACACGTGTGCACGATTATAAACTGCAGGAAATTCTTGAAATGCTCAATGAGCGCAAAGGCAAACGAGTCAAAGTTTTAATTGAGCGGTATAATAGGGATATCTTGTATTCTTTTGTCCTTAAGGATCTATTTGAAACAAAAAAGCCCTGACCGGTATGGCCAAGGCTTTATTCAAAAATCGTTGAAAGTTTACTTCGCGCCCTCAGCTTTAATAGTTCCCTTAATCTTAAGAACTTTTGTTGGCGTATCAGCATTCGATGTAACCGTAATTGCCTTACGGATTGGACCTACACGATTCGTGTCATATTTTACTTGAATCTCACCTGT
>CAYNUM010000467.1:0-2661 GCA_964400025.1 uncultured Croceivirga sp. | reverse complement strand
ATATATTTTTCAGTATTTATATAATTGGTAATCTTGTCCATTTCTCCCTTAAACAGAATGGTTTCAACAAACGCTTCGATTTTAGCTTTGTTTGCTTCGGTTTTATCTAAATCAGTTAAGGCAGTTTCACCATCAAATTGCGTATGACCACTTGGATTAGGGGCTTGAACTTCCAACATATTGTCCCAATGTTCCACAATCAATCCGTCTTCAAATCGAAAAACATCAAAGGCAGCCTTTGGGCCAAAGAAGTCATATTCTGTATGGGTAAAGACATAATTACCGTCTTGGAAAGCTCGTTTGACGTCGGCTTTAAAACCACCGTCTGAGGCGTTCTGCATTATGGCCCCAAAGCCAGCCAAACCATCAGCAACACCAAGATTGTGTTGGATATATTTATTTGGATTAATGTAGGCGACTGGACCCTGCTCACCGGTATTGAATGTATTCAAAAGCGCAACGACCTTATCCTTATTTGACATAGCAGTGTCCATGGAGGTTAGCGTCTGGCATCGTACCATGCTAATGGAAGTTTGATCCATCATGCCCATAAAGTCCTTTGAAATAGTATTTTCCATAAAGGGCTGCAAAGCGGTATCAGAATCCGTTTTATTATCCCAATACACAACAACAACCTGCCCGCCATTTTCATCAACCCCGGTGATTCGCTGCATAAAGCCTTTCTTGGGTGCGGTAACCTCAGTGGCTACTTTTTCATTTATGACGTTAAAGGCCTCGAGATCAACTTCAGCGACAGTGTTAAACTCCATGACCTCCACAAAAGCGCTACTTTCAGCAGAAAAATCTTGATTAATGGTATACCGATCCATTTTCATGGTGGATCCTTCAATCATTCCTGCATAATCGGCAACTGATGAGTCGGTCATAAACTTATTCATTGAAGCCTCGGCATCAGCTAAGCTGCTCCAATAAACAATGACCAAATAATTGCCGTTATCGTCCATAGCGCTCTGTCTTTTCAAAAAACCCGGTTGCTTACTGGTAAAATTGCTTTCCACTTGGGCATCAAGCTCGTTAAAGGTTTTTTGACTTGCAGTGGTTTTGAGGGTGAATGTCGTTATTTCAAGTACCAAGTCAGCTTTGGGTTGTTCGCAGCCAATGATAACCATACCTATTAGCATGCAGTAAAGAATTATTTTATAGTCCATAATCAGTGTGTTTTCATTACGGACCAAAACTATGGCACTACGCACTCTTAAGGGATATAAAAGTGAGGATAAAAATTGTAGAAGTGTAACCCAATCTACTTTTGATGCTGCCTAAATTTCAAAGGTGTAACACCTGTATTCTTTTTAAAAAACTTAATCATATTTCCGGGTTCGTCAAAACCAACCATATGGCTTATCTCTTTTACCGAATAGGAAGTGGTGATTAAATACCGTTTTATCTCAATAATTACGTATATATCGATAAAACGTTTTACACTATTTCCACTGACTTTCTTCACCACATCGTTCAAATATTTATAAGAAATGTGCATAGAATTAGCGTAAAATCTTGAACTTCTGGTTTCTGCGTGGTTTTCTTCGAGCAGATTCTTGAATTCAGTAAAGGTTTCAAGCCATCTTGGATTGATTTTTAGTCCCGACCTAAATTCCTTGGCGCGCTCTGCCTTTATCAACAGGATATTCAGCAATGAACCCAATATTTCAGACTTTGCAAATGGTTCTGGGGCTTTGTACTCTTCAAAGAGTCTATGCGCAATATCAAAGAAGGTATTCTCCCCCAATTCATCGGGATGTAGAACTGGGGATTCAATATGGTAATTAAATAACCTATTGAACTTTTTGCCACTATGCAAAAAGAAGTGTTTATTTAGAAAATCCGAATTAAATATGATACAGTATCCCTCGGTATCTTCAAGGTTCTCAAAAAAATGTTGCACTTGACCTTTTGCAACAAATAAGGCGCTACCGGCTTTCAAATCATAGACTTCAAAATCCAAAAAATGGGAAAATGAATTCTTCTTGACCATTAAAATCATGTAGAATTCTATGCGATGAATTGAAAAAGGGTCATGATCAATGACATCTTTTAATTTTTTGTAGAAAACCTTTAAATCGATCACTTCGAGGTAGAGCTCACTATCTTTCTTAAAAGGTATACTCGGAATTTCTTCACTCATAACTACTTGACATCAATTGTCTTATTGACCCTATTAAAAGAGAAAGAAAGATAGTAAAATTCATTTCCGGCCACGTCTGGCAAAACACAATTAAAAGAAGGATTTGGTGATAAAATTGAAAATTAAAAAAGCCGAGATGGTAGCTCTCGGCTTTTCTTTGGTACCGAAGGTGGGAATCGAACCTATGAAACCATATGACAATAAATGAATACAAATAACTGTATATCAATTAATTAAATTTTTAATCCTTTAACATATTATCTCATTTTTTCTTATTTTTGGTAAATAACCGTCACTTTTACGTCACTTTCATGTCCGTACAACTACGAAGTCGAGCACTAAAATCAGGAGATAAAAGCCTTTATTTGGATATTCACCATAATGGAGAGCGGTGGCGAGAATTCTTAAAACTAAAACTTAGTCCTAAAGATCCTTCCAGAAATGAGAAAAAAATAATTGCCGAAAAGATTCGTGCAAATAGAGAACTTGAGTTGTTATCAGACGAAACTGGCCAT
>CAYNUM010000466.1:0-2662 GCA_964400025.1 uncultured Croceivirga sp. | reverse complement strand
GCCAAATATGTCAGATCCTTAACATAACTATGGGTCATGAGTAACAACGCCGTCTGTTCATCCGTATTTAGTTCGAAGTGCTCAGCATCCATTTGTATGAAATGAGTTGCACCTGGGAAATCGCCCTGACTCTTCTCTTCTCTTGGGTCTACGACCACAGTGACCTCCCAGCCCATCATTGCCGCTATTCCCGCAAATTGTACCGTATCATGTTCGGCCCCAACAAGTATCAATTGAAAACAAGGTGGTAGTCGTTGAGAAAACTCCTCAAGGTCGATTGGAATCGTATACGATTCTTGAAAAGGGTATATTTTGTCTCCCGTTTGAAGCACTGATCCCAAAGTGGCCTTCTCCGTGTATTCCTTTTCATAAAAACTCTTTATTTCAAAAGAATCCCTCGAACTTAAGACAGTTCCAATGGTTTTCAGTACTTCAGGTGATGGTGAGAAGGGCTCCAAGAGAATATATAGAATACCTTCACAGCCCAACCGGTAACGACCATCATAGGTCATCACCTTTGCCATTCCTGTTTTGAAAACAGATAGCGCTTGTCTGTACACTTCTTTTTCCACACAACCCCCACTAACGGCGCCAACCATGCCACCGTCTTCCAAAAGAAGCATTCGAACACCGGGCCTTCGATACGAAGACCCATCCAAAGCCACCACGGTGGCCAAGACTGTTCGTTGCCCTTGTTTTACCGCTTCCTCATATGCCCTTACTATTTTCTTGAACTCATGGGTTATCATAGTATTCTTCTAGTTGGTATAAAAGTAACCTTCTCTCCCTTTTTAACGGTAGCATGGGGTGCTACCCGAATGAATCCGTTGGCTTTGGTCAAGCTGGTCAAATCACCAGAGCCGTTACCATTTACTAGTTGCGCCATTAAAGTTCCATTCTCCAAAGTGATATAAGTTCGGATGAAACGGGTCAAATCGGTGGTATTCTGAAACTCTTTATTTATAGGGGCTTCAATAGTATCACTGGGTCGACCTAAGCTCTTATTCAACCAAGCCTTAAAGTAAATATGGTAGTTCGCAAAGGTCGATGTGGGATTACCTGGAAATCCAAAGACCGTTGTACCCATTTCTTTTTGCCTACCGAACCAAAAAGGTTTGCCCGGTCGTTGCAATACCCGGTGGAATTGTTTCTCAACCCCCAATTCTTCTAAAACTTCGGGTAAAAAATCGTACTTTCCCTTAGAAACCCCTCCACTGATTAATAACACCTCACTTTTTTCCAACGCTTCCTTCAAAGCCTTTGCAATTGCCATTTTTTCATCGCTGACATGCATAATTTCTGAAGAAATGCCCTCATCCCATAAGGCCGCCTTTAGACTGTAGGAATTGGATTGTCTGATTTGATGTGGTTCTGGAGTACTCTCTACAGGAACCAATTCATCACCCGTTGAAAATAAAGTGACACGGGGGTTCTTTTTTACCAGCACTTCTGATTTACCAACCGAAGCCAATACTCCTATTTCAGCTGCAGTAAGTAAAGTGCCGGGTTCCAGAAGCATACTCCCTTTTGCTTCATCACCTCCTCGATAATGAATATGTTGTCCTTTGGAAACGGATTGATTGATTTTAGCAACGCCATTCTCAATTTCTAAATCTTCATACATAATGACAGTGTCGGCATGGGCCGGTAAAATTGCACCCGTCATGATTTCAAAGCAGTCCGAGATTGTCTCCAATGTTTTCTGCGGCGTTCCTGCGGCCGCTACGCCCTTAATGGTATAACCTGAGTCATTTACCCCATCGGCCAATTGAATAGCGATTCCATCCCTTGTGGAGCGGTCAAATGGGGGGAAATCCCTATCGGCCTTGATGGGTTCGGCCAGAACCCGGCCATGTGCCTTTGATAAAGGGAGTAAAACCACCCCTAAATCAATCGTATTAGACAAAACCGTTTCGTATGCTTTTTCAAATGAAATCATAATCCCAATTCTAATCGAAGTCCATTGATGAGCAAGACCCGTATTCCCACAAAAAATACCAAAACTGAGGTGAAAATCCGCAGTGCTTTGGGGGAAACTTTTATCAAAGCCATACGAACACCCAGTTGCCCGCCAAGGATTACCATAACTGCCAAAATAACTAACTCGGGCCAATGCACATCAAAGGTACCATTAACCATCAGCCCTATAATACCGGATAAAGAGTTCACCAAAATAAAGAAACTGGCCAAGGCCGCTATTTTAATGGGGGCATCCCACTTCAGATAGTTCAAAACAGGAGCCAGAAAAATCCCCCCACCTATACCCACAAGACCCGATAAAAGTCCTACACCGCCTCCAACAACATAAGAGAACCATTTAGGGTATTTGTGAGCCATAAAACTCGATTTCAAATTCAAGGTTTGAATTGCTAATGAAATTGCGGCCAATATCAGTGAAACCCCAAGTAAAACAAAGAACACCTCCTCCTTAAGTCGAAACATCGCCCCTAAAAAGGCTAATGGAATACTGGACAATATGAAAGGTAAAAAAGACTTAAGGTTGAAATGACCTTTCTTAATATAAAGCAAAGTGCTCCCCGAGACTACCAAAAGGTTGCAGACGAGTGCGGTACTACGAATGACAAAAAAAGAACTTAATACCAAAGCTAGTAAGGCCAAATAGCTCGAACCGCCACCAAAACCCACTGAAGAATAGAGCAAC
>CAYNUM010000465.1:0-2668 GCA_964400025.1 uncultured Croceivirga sp. | reverse complement strand
CCCCCATCACCTGAAAGGGCAACGGTTACGTGCTTACGTGTATTTTTGGCCAATAACATTGAAGGAATCGCAGAAGAATCCGCAAACGGTTCATCGTAATACCTATTAAAGTTTTCAATAAGATCAATACCCTCGGCTGAGTCACATAAAATGGTATGATGATTTGTGCCTAAATGGTCAGCTACTTGTTTTGCATATTCACTTTCATCAAAATTTTGTTCGCTGAATTTTATGGAAAAGGTCTTCACATGTTCTCCCACCGATTTTCTTGCCAATGCCGCTATTAATGAAGAATCGATACCACCAGAAAGAAAAACGCCCACAGGTACATCAGCATATAATCGAATTTTAGTGGCGTCATAGAGTAGTTCTTTCAACTCTTCTTTGGCTTCAAAAAGGGATTTCTTGTAGTTGTCAGAATTCTCAGTAGGGATATCCCAATATTGGGTTTCTACAAATTGCCCGGACGATAGGTCAAAAGTGAATTTAAAACCAGGTTTTATTTTTTTGATTTCATTATAAATACTGAGATTATCTGGGATAGATCCCCATCGTAGATACTCCATTATGGAGTTATAAGAGATACTTAGATTTTGATTGTACATTTTTATTTGGGAGACCTGGCTGGCAAATTCAAAATGTTGTCCATTTTTATAATAATAGAAGGGTTTCTGGCCTAACCTATCTCGTGCACCAAAAAGTAGTTGTTTATGATGATCGTATATCACAAAGGCGAACATTCCATTGACGTGCTCAACGCAGTTCTCACCAAATTCCAAATAGGCAGCACACAAGACTTCTGTATCACTTGTGGTCTTAAAAGAATGTCCTCTTTTTTCTAGAACTTCCTTTAAAGAACGAAAATTATAAATTTCACCATTGAACACTACGGTCACCCTATGATGGTAATTAAAGGGCTGATTAGATCTCGCATCCAAATCAATGATAGATAGCCGGTTGTGACCTAAACTTAGGGTTTCTCCAGTGGGAAGAGGTATCCTTTGAATTGACTGATAATCCGGACCTCTGAAATTAGCTCTGGCAAGTTTATCCTCTAACTCTTGATTATTGTATTTCAATGTGGTTCCGAAAATTCCGCACATAGGTCTGGAGTTAGGTTAGTTCTGTTTGATTGGCGATATCAGACGGTATATTATCAGTAACGCTTTTTTTTGACATATCTTTTTCAAAGGGGTAAAGGTAGCTGTCAAAAAAAGCAATGGTCAATATTAGTGCACGTTCTTCAAACATTCCGTGGGATATGAAACCTTCGAGAAAGAGTAAGGTCGCCAAAACGAAGTAATAGAATTGATTGTGTCGGATTGCCAATCTGAAACAACGATAAATAAAGAACAATAGGGTAACCAAACCCAAAAGGCCATATTCCGTAGCTATAAATAAGTAATAATTGTGGCTGTTTACAGGATTGATAGTTTTGTCCGAAGCGTATCCAGTTCCATAACCAAACGGGTTATCCAAAACATATTCGGTAAATCGCTTACGTAATGAATTTCGACCAAATTGACTGTTGTCGTCTTGATTTAGAATGGCAGCATCACTTTTTCCCAAAAGTTGGTCAATTCTTTTAGCGATATCTCCCTCTGCAAATTCAGGAATTTGTGATTTCAAAACATCCATTGAAAAGTAGAGGGCTGCATAAACAATCGATAGGAATAAAAGAATTTTGATGCCTTTGGTGAAAAAAGATTTAGCAGTAATATTGAAGGTTGCCTCCCAGTTGTTAAGGATTAAAGCAAATACAATAACCAATACTGATACCACACCACTTCTGGAAAAAGTTAGGAAAACTGAGGCTATTGTAATAATTAAGAAGAAATACCTCCAAAAGACTTTCTTCCGGAAAAAGAAAAGAAGTGCCAAGCTTATAAACTTTATGCCCGAAGCGGTAACGTTGGGATTCTCTCCAAATCCTCCTTTTCGAATGTTTCCTAAAACCAATTTAGTTGGAAGTGGAAGGCCCACAAACGTATCGTACCAAAGACTGCCTGATAACGTCAAAAACGCAAGGACGAGAAAAAACCCCAAAATGTACCTACTGGAAGTGCGGAAGTGGTGCGTTGCAAAAATGTATAAAAGCAATCCAATTACGTACAATACAATGGATATGAGTATAATTTCAGAATTGGCAGGCGAGATAATGGCATAAACAATAGATAGCACAGCCAAGGCCAAATAAAACTTGAAAGTATGACTTCTCGTAAGTGCCAAAAAATTCAATAAATTATTATAAACGAAGAATAAGGCAAAAAACAAGGGTATAAGAAAGTATGCCGGACTAACCGGTATGATACCCCTTCGATACAAAAAGATATCTGCATAGGAAGCGAATAGAATTAACAAAACAGTTAGAAAAACTCTCACCTTAAAACTCTTTTCAAGTTGAAGATAAGTAGATAAGAGGCAAAGTTCAATTGAACTAATTTTCGCATTTTCTTATTGAACAACCCCATCAAAAGCCAAGATGCAACAGCAGAAAGAATCAAAGACCATGGGGCAAAGGACAATCCATACGTTTTTAAGAAGATGAGATTGAGCACAATATTCATCACTACACTCACTAGTTTTACTACGAACAGATATTTTTCTTCGTTTTCTAATATCAAAACATATGTGGTGAGATGGGTCTGGAACAAAATAAGCATCTCAA
>CAYNUM010000464.1:0-2672 GCA_964400025.1 uncultured Croceivirga sp. | reverse complement strand
GGGTACTGCAAGCAACGCCGATGAGGGTCTAAACCTCATTCTTAAAATGCTACCCGATTTGGTCATTGTGAATCTCTCACAAAACGCCCACCTTTTGTTTCAAATGGTCATGCAATTGCACCAATACGTGGATAAATTGCCTTTATTAATAGCAGTTTCAAGTTCAAAGAACTATGCCTACGACGCTATCAAGGGAGGTTTTTATGACTATTGGTTGTTACCACATAATGAATTCGAAATACGAAAGACCATTTTTAAGCTCCGTAAACAACTACCAAAAGAACATATCCCTTCGACCTTGTGTTTGAAGACCTATAATGACTACCATTATCTGGATACTAGTGAAATACTTTATTTAAAGGCCGACAACAACGCTACAGATTTTATTATGCGCAATGGGGAAACCATAAGCGCCTATAAAAGCCTAAAGAGTTTCGAAAATACACTACCTAAAAACTTCATTCGTGTTCACCAAAGTTATATTCTGAACACCAGATATGTAGCTCGAATCAACTACGGTAAAAACACTTGTTCGCTGCGTAATAGTTCATTACATCTGCCTTTTTCAAAGTCGTACCGGAGTAGAATTGACGAATTAAAGCAGATACTCTCCAAAAACGCGATTAACACGCTCAATTGAGCAAATTCCCTTAAAAAGTTCGGTTTTACCCTGCAAATTGGTGTTTTCACCAGAAGTTAGCATTGCATAATGTGCTTCGTGATGAATGCGATTAGATTCGGTGTAGAAATATTAACCATTTAACCCCATTTAAAACGACAGCATTATGAAAAAAGTATTCGGTATTTTAGCTATAGCCCTATTCTCAATCGGTTTATTTTCTTGTGAGGCCGAGAGTACAGCCGACCAAGAAGAATTATTTATAGATTCTCCTGATGAGACTCATACAGAGGACCCAAAAAGGGATTAAGTTTCCATTAAAAATCAAAAACCCCAAATATTAACGTTTGGGGTTTTTTTGTATCTTGTAAGTAGGTAATTCGTATTTCTTCCGATTTAGACTACATTATGAGGTGGGGCATCATTTTTCTTTTTTTGGGATTCTTGGCTAGTTGTTCCAATCCTACCTCAAAAAGAAATGACCAAGTAGATGTCAAAGACAGTATTCAGACCTGGGCAAACACCGCAAAAAACAATACGGATTTACCGCTTTCAGCACGCTTTAAGCTGGTTAATCGGGCCCATAAAGAAAACGCAACTGTAAAAAACAAAAAAAACAAGGTTAGTAATCTTTCACGAATTTCATTGGCCTTTTTAGAGTTGGGTGATACGGTAAACTTTAGACAGACAAATCAAGAATTAATTGTATTAGGTAAAAAGGTTGGCGACAAGATTGCCCAGGGGGAAGCCCACTGGGATATGGGAAGTTACCTTCGGAATAGAAAAGCAGACAGTAGCTATTATCATTTTAAGGAAGCCTATGCTCTTTTTAAGCAGGTGGATTTTGAAAAAGAAAGAATTCCAGAAAAAGCATCATATCCAGGAACAATGCTTTTAGCAATGGCAGGTAGAAAAGATGATATTAAAGATTATGTGGGTGCAGAAAAACTGGCCATCACGGCTATTGAAGAGTTTAAAACAATTGAAGCCAGAGATAAGCTTTATAATGCATACAATAGGTTAGCAGATACGCAAAGTGGGCTCAATAAGTTTGAAAAGGCGTTGGAATATCAATCAATCGCAAAAGAGTTCATCCAATATAAGCCAGAAGAAAGACAAGAACGTTATTATCGTTCAAACCTTAACAATACAGCAGGAGTTTATTTGCGTAAGAAAGATTATTCAAAAGCTTACGAACTATATCTCCAATTAGAAGAATTGGCGCAAAAAGATAAAAATAACCCGCTATTAATCGAATATGCCTATTCCAGTATGGCGATTAGTGGGTTTAAAAGTGGTGAACTCAATTTAGAGGAAGCTACTAGACTCATTGAAACTTCAAACAAGGGTTTGGATAGTTTGGGCAATGAATACCAAAAAGCGCGAAACTTTCAGTATTTAGCCGAGATTCTTGTCGTTGATGGTGATTTTGAAAAAGCAGTTACTTATGCCGAACGTGCCAAAGACATTGCTAAAGCTACAGGCAATAATGATCGCCAGTTACAAATCTTGAAACTACTCTCGCAAATCGATACCGAAAATGGGCAACGACATGCTAAGGCCTATTTTGAACTCAGCGAAGAACTTCAGCAACAAGAACGTGCCATTCAAGACAAATTTGCCCGTATTCAATTGGAGACCGATGAAATCATTGAAGAAAATGTATCCCTGGCAAAGCGAACCGAATTATTGGCCGGAGTTTCTATCGGTCTATTGGTATTGGGCATTGGCGTATTTACTATCATTTCGCAGCGCATTAGTAATGATAAATTAAAGTTTCAACAACGACAGCAACAAAGCAATCAAGAGATTTACAGCCTAATGCTGGCGCAACACGGTAAAGTCGAAGAAGGTAAAAAAACGGAACAAAAAAGGGTTTCCGAAGAATTACACGATGGTATCTTAGGCCAAATGCTGGGCATACGCTTGATTCTTAGTGGGCTTAATGAGCGAAACGACCCCTCAGCCATTGAACAACGAGCAGAATTGATTGTAAAACTGCAAGAATTGGAAGAAGAAATCAGAACCATCTCACACGAACTTAATGCTTCTG
>CAYNUM010000463.1:0-2675 GCA_964400025.1 uncultured Croceivirga sp. | reverse complement strand
TTAAATTCAATAGTACGTTGACCAACTGTACGTCCCGGGATTTGGTGCAGGAAGTAGGTACCGAAGTCACGGAAAGTACTACAATGTCCCTGTCTTGGGAAGAAACCATCGGGCTTACTTCAAGCGTAACCTCTACCAATTCGGTATCCGTGAGTGCAGAAGCGGGAGTGAATTTCTTTGGAACAGGAGGAAAAGTATCCGGTACCGTTTCCCAAGAATTGGAAGTTGCCGTAGAAATATCAAAATCGGCCACGACGGCCGAAGGGCAGTCATCAACCAGTGAAAACACCATTTTGACGGGACGTACCGTTACGGTGTCCCCTGGTAAACAGGTGTTGGCCTATGATGCGGTACAGACCTATCCTGATATTTCCGTTCCCTTCGTACAGCGGTTAAAGATATCGGGCCGTAATTCATCGGGTGTAGCCCTTACCGGTGAGGAACTGGCCACCCAAACTGCTTTTGGCGGTTTTACGGGCACCATTACGGAAATTGGCGCTAACTCGATTGAGATAACGGTAAGGGGAACCACCACGTTTAAGCAGGCAGTAGATGCAATCAGCGAGGCCTCGGAGTCGGACGCTAGCTGTGATTAAGAAGAAGGTTCATTGGTGCAGTCGGTATCTAAAGTTGCGATTCAACAACTTGATGCCGGCTGTTGTTTTTACAGCGTATTCAAAAAGCTGGTTAGGTCAACCTCTTTTGCCAAGCCTAACTTCTTTTTAAGCCTATATTTTGAAGTCAGAATACTCTTTGGCAAGACGTTCATCGTTGTAGCGATTTCCTTGGTGGTCAGATTCATCCGAAGAAAGGCCGCTAAACGAATTTCCTTTTCCGAGATATCGGCATGGAGCGTCTTCAACTTCTGGTCAAAGTCGTTGTGCACCTCTGAAAAATAGGTTTTAAAGGTCTCCCAATCCTTGTCGGAGGCCTTTTCCTTTTTGAGTAACATCACAATGCGGCGAAATTCCATCTTAAACTTATCCGGGGAGTTTTTGAGACTCTCGAGGTTCTCCTTGAGTTCTTCTAGGAACGTATTCTTTTGCACCAAATGAAGCGTTTGGCTAGCCAGTTCCTTTTTCTTATGGGCGATTTCTTGCTTGTAAATCTCCTCCTGTTTTTCGCGGGCAATGCGGTTTTTTTTAATGCGCTGGCGGTACCCAAAAACAGAAAGGCCAAACAAAGCTAGGGCAGAGGCCATACCCCCGGCATATAATCCTTTTTGTAGATTATCAGCACGTGACTTTTCATTTAAGGTTTTGATTTCCTCTTCCTGTAATGCGATTTCAGTTTCTCTTTTTTCAGCTTCATAAAACTCCTGTAAGTTGGCAATCTCCTTCTCCTTTTCAGTAGTAAAAATTGAATCTTTAGTAGTAATATAGTCCTGGTAGATTTTTACTGAAAGTGCATTATTATTATTCGCTGATAATACCTTTGCATGAGTTTTTAGAATGTTCAGATAGGCATCTGAGATACCTCTCTTTTTTTCTTCTTTATAAACCACGGAGGTTTCTTTTAAGGCTAGATCATTATTTCCTAATTTTAAATAAGTTTCGGCTAAATAGCGTCTATTCATATTTTCAAGAATTTTGTTATCTATGCCGATAGCTTCCGAAATAGAACCTTTTAACATTTTTATAGCCTTGTCATAATCACCATTCAAATACAATGCATAGCCTAGATGGGATTTGCCAATTAGTGCGCCGTTTTTATCACCTTTCTTCTCCAAGGCCGAAATTCCTTCCGGAATTTTTTGTAAAGCCAATTCATGATTTCCATTTTCAAGACTTGATACTGCAAGACTAATTATACTGGCACCGGACATTCCCATATCCTCAGCGACCAAAAAACCATCAGCAGCCTCCTGGTAATTCTTTATTGCAAGTTCGTAATCTCCATTAGAAGTATATGCATTGGCAAGAGTGAACAGAAGACCACTTTCACGATGAACATTGTTGCTAGCCTTAACAAAGGGTCTTGAACCCAAGAGAAGTTCAATGGATTTTTTAATGTTCCCAATTCTTCTATAGGAACTCGCCAATCGTATTCGACTTATGGCAATCTCACTACTATCTTTGGCATATTCTGCCCAAAAAATGGCTCTATTATAAACAGGGATAAGACTATCGATAACTCCAATTCTTGAATAAGCGTAACCGAGTTCCCTTAGAAGACGATTGGTTACTAAAGGATGATTTTTGCCATCAAGTTCAAGACCTCTTTTTGCGTAAACGATATGATCTTTATTATTTCCAATGTAATCAAGAACATTACAAATCTCAAAATAAGTTTGAGCTAATATAGAATCATTGGAAACCTGTTTTGCAGATTCAATTGCTTGCTCAAAAAAGGAATTGCAGTTCTTACCCTTTTCAACGATGCAGTTTCTTCCTTTGTTGATTAAATCAATCTGTTTTTGTGGCAACTCATATATTGTATTTTGAGCCTTGCCGCTCACGAAAATGAATAGGTAAATAAAGAATATTAAAGATGAGTATTTCATGAATGTTGGTTATTAGTACATCCTTAAAGATAGATTAAAAGAAAGTAGGAAAGATATGATTATCAGACGTAATAAAAATAAAGAAAAAATGGAAAAATTAAAGAAAAAAAGAGAAAAAAAGAGAAAAAAAAAAGGAAAAAAGAAGAAGAAAAAAAAAGGTAAGAAAAAAGGT
>CAYNUM010000462.1:0-2677 GCA_964400025.1 uncultured Croceivirga sp. | reverse complement strand
TGGAAGGCATAAAAAGTAAGCCGGAAGCCGTCATTGCTGAGCATGAAATTGAACAGACAATACGATTGTTTTCAGAATCAGCAAAACAAAAAAACATATCGCTAAATCTAAGTAACAAGGTGAATACGTCTCTTTGGGTTGATAGAGAACATTTAAGAATAATCTTACGCAATCTCATTTCAAATTCCATAAAATTTTCAAAAAATGGGGGGCAAATATCCTTATCTTCAATCAATCAAGAAGAATTTGCAGAACTAACTGTTTGTGACTCCGGAATTGGAATGAGCAAAAACACCATGGCCGCAATCAAAGGAAATGAACCCATAAAATCCACCATGGGCACCGATAATGAAAAAGGCACGGGTTTAGGCCTTTTAATTATTAAAGAACTGGTTGATTTGAATAAAGGCCGTTTAGAAATTTCGAGTCAAGATGGAAAAGGGACCTGTTTTCATATTTTCCTGCCAAAAGAATCATGACGGAAAATGTCAAAAAGAAAAGCCAAATATTTTGTCTCACGACACCATACTTATTCAAAAAAAAACTTAAGTTTCTACAAGCTAGTCAGTTTCATTTTAATATTTAAAATTCTTTCGGTACAGGCGCAATTGTCGCAAAAAGATAGCTTATTGTCAATTTATAATAGTTCTAATGCTTTCGCAGAACTGGTCACCTATGAAAAAATAGATTTATTGAATAGGTTAGCCGAAAAGTATCGTTATAGGGATCCGGATAGCTTATTATTATTCACCAATAAAGCCCTTCAGTTTAACAAGGATAGTACTTACTTAAGTAAGTATGCTGAATCTTTGATCCGACTGGGTGATTACTATTCAGATTCCAACCAAAATAAAAAAGCAGATTTAACTTATACTAGAGTTCAATTACTATTGGGAAAAACTGATACTCCTGAGCTAGAAGTATCTCTTTATAAGAGTTTGGCCATACATTATTCTTTTACGGGAGAACTGGAAAAAATGTTGAAAAACACCTATAAGGCCATAGATATTGCAAGGGAAAATAACCTTGTTGTCCAAGAAGCAAAACTTAGACATAATGCCGGTTGGAATTATGCAAATCGTGATTTACACGACGAAGCGTTATATGAATTGCTAATAGCGGACAGCCTGTGGGATATTTCTGGTGATTTAGAATTTAAATATGGTACGCAATCTAATATTGCTTTCAATTATTTAAAAATCAACAATTTAGAACAAGCGAAAAAATATATTGAATATGCAATACAACATTTTGAAAAAACAGGAAATCATTTGTGGCTGAGCAGATCCTATCGTATAAAAACAGAATATTATTTAAAAAGTAACGACTCTCACAAAGCATTAAAGTGGGTCAATAAATCCGATAGTCTTCTAACATTTCGAGAAAATCCACGGGATTTGGTCGAAATATATCTCCTGTATTCGCAAACCTATTATGATTTGAAAGATTTGGATAGTGCTTTAAGCTATTCAAAAAAAACATTGGGTCTTGCTAATAAATTAAGAGACACTGCAAAATCAATAGAGGCCCTAAGGCTACTAAAAGACATTTCGGTTGAAAAAAAAGAACTTGAAACTTCCCTAGAACTTTTAAGTCAATATGATTCGTTAAAAAACATTTTTACAAAAAACCAGTTCGAAAATAATCTTGGGTTTCTTAAGGCAAAACTAGAGTTTGACCGAGAACAAGAAATGCTTAAAACTCAAAATAAAACTCAAATAGCACGAAAAAATTTACTCATTGGTATTACTCTTTTAGTTTCTACTGCCCTTATTTTCATCATTTACTTAATACGAAAAAATTACAAAACCCAACAATTGGCTAATAGGCAACTATCTGACATAAATTCGGCTAAAGACAAAATTTTCTCAATTATTGGCCATGACTTAAAATCTCCCATCAGCACGCTTCAAGAACTATTGAGTCTTTACGGCTCCAATGATTTACCTGAAAAAGAAATGGCAAAAATAGCACCAAGGCTTAAAGCCAATGTAGACCAAAGCGCATTTACATTAAACAATCTATTGACTTGGGCCAATAATCAAATGAAGGGCACAGTCATAGTTCCATCAGTTGTTGCTATAAAAGAACATGCTACACAAGTTGTAGGTTTATATGAAGAACGAATAAAACACAAGGGGTTGAATGTCATATGCAAGACTAATCCAGAGTTGAAGGTTCGTGCGGACGAAAATCATCTTGATTTAATTCTTCGAAATATCATTTTAAATGCTATAAAATTTACCCCCGAAAAGGGGGAAATCTCTTTTAATGGAAAAGTAAGTAATGATACCATTGTTTTTGAAATTCGAGATTCTGGAGTTGGTATGACGAAATCTGAAATTAATACCATTTTAAAAGGGAAATCCATTCACTCTAAACAAGGAACTAACAAAGAAAAAGGTACTGGCATAGGGCTCCAGATTACCAAAGAACTTATACAACTAAACGGAGGGTCACTAGCTTTCGAAAGTAGCTTGAACTCTGGTACTATTGTTAGAATAACGCTTCCTAAGGCCTAAAATTATACTTTGGTAGACTATCTAGACTTTAAACAAAATAGTCTTTTTATCGACGAAATACCTCTTTTTATCGCTAAAACACCTAAAAATTAAAGCTTCACAACAATTATTCGGTTACCCTAAATACTGAAGCTACTTTTACTTTTATTATTGTG
>CAYNUM010000461.1:0-2680 GCA_964400025.1 uncultured Croceivirga sp. | reverse complement strand
TGGGCACGACGTAAACGATATTCCAACTGTTCGGCCGTTGGCGCCGTGTTTCCTGATTTTGTGTTTATGATAAACACCCCACCAGCACCAACAGATCCGTAGAGCGTTGTTCCTGCCAAGCCCGGAATTTTAGCCACTCTTTCAATATTGGCCAAATCCAAAAAAAGTGGTGGCTCAGTATAGACCATTCCATCAACGTCATAGGAAGCCTCAATGGGGTGCTTAATGGAACCCGCTCCCCTTAAATAGATGACCGCACCTTGACTATCCGGTGAGGTTGTCATGGTGGGCATGCCTTTGGGGGATATTTTAACACCTGTGAACATACTTTGTAAAGCGCCCAAAATGTTGGGCGCTGAAAGGTTGATCTGATCTCCTTGTCTAATTTCCATGGCCACCCCAGAAACTTTTTTATCCACGGCGACATATTTTGTTTTAATAATGTCTTTATCAACATTATAGTCGTCTAAAAGTTTGTTTTGAGAACGCTGCCGGTACTTATTATCGGTTAAGGTAATTTCGTCCAATTCAGTCGTTGCGGAATCAATAATGACATCAAAATTGCCCGTGTAGGTAGTTAAATCAATATAATAGACTTCTTTTTCTTGGTAGGTGTAGGTAAGGGCATCATTTGCTTTAACTATTAAACTATATTTTCCCTCATCGTCTGAATAGGTGCCAATGTCTGTTCCCCTCACAAAGATGTGCACCCCCTCCAAAGGTTCTGTACCATTGGAAATAAAGCCTTTAATCTCTTTCTCTTGGGCCAAGGAAACTAATGGTATCAACATCAATAGTTTTACTACTAATTCCTTGAGGTATTGGAATTTTTCCATAGGTCAGTGATTTTACCTTAAGTTACTGATTTTTCATCGTGCTGCTCTATTTATGCAATAAATCACACAAATAAATCAACTTCGACGCTCTACTCCCCTTTCATAATAATATTAGCAGTAGGTTTATCGCCTACCGTGAGTACCATCATTTTATAGCCTTCTTTTTGAAATAGTATCTCATCTTTTTTATCAGCAGCAATGACGTAACGGCCATTTTCATCTGTGAAAACCGTTTCTTTGGTACGAGTATTGATAACCTCGACACCCGCAACCATTCGGCCTTTTCGTAGGGTAAAACCTGAAATTGTACGTATTTTTTTCTTCTTTCGTTCATCTCTTTTCTCCATACGCTGGGCCACCTTTTCTGAAACCATAAATTGGGTTTCTAGATAGTATGCCATATTCTGATCTGCGATACGTTCCCACTTATCTTGACTGGAATATTTTCTGTATGAGCCATACTTGTTAAAAGCTGCCGCCAAAATCAAACCCAACTCCTTTTCTCCGTAAACCTTCAAAAGTTCAAGGGAAACCATAAAATCATTATTAACATAGATGTCATAAGGCTTTAAGTCAACCCAAACGATCTTATCAGTATTCTTGACCGTTACTAAAACATTCTTTCCAGATTCATTTAAGTTCGTTTTTGGACTACCGATAGGTCCGTCATCTTCATAAACATTGACCCTTAAAAGCAAACTGTCTGAAGGATTGTGAAAAACTTCAAATTGAAACCGGTCCAGACGTCTTAAACCACTTTTTGCAACAATCCTGGTCGCGAGTTCGCCTCCTAAAGCAATCTGGTCCTTCCAATAGCCGTAATTACGCTCCCCATAATTCTTGTATCCCACAAAGTCAGTAACGAATCGTTCCCCTTTGTTCGAAACAACCACTTCATCCAGGGAAACACGCTCGGGAGTCATTTTAAAGATTGGATAGTCATTATAGACCAAAGGCATTTTTTGAACAGGAATATTTAATGGGGAATACCCAAGGGCAGAAAATAAAATAATCGCTGAAGCATCTACCTCGCCCTGCTCAAAGTACAGGTGAAACAAACCCTCTTCATCGCTGACTGTACCTATACCCTGATCAACAATACCAATGTTTACAAAGGGGATGATTTCACCGGTTTTTTCATCCACCACTTTGCCCTTATAGTCTTTTTGGGCGAAGCAGTTGGCCAGCATGAAGTAACTCAAGCCGAAGGAGAGTATTAATCTTAGACCTATATCCCTCATATACCTAGATTAAAGCATATTAATTGCCACCACATTTAAAACCTTTAATATGGTGCTCTCCAAGGTACCTTTGCAAAAGGGGATTGTCCAATAATAAACCTAGGGGAGTTATTATCGATAAGAAAACCATCCATCACAATGGCAGGTTGAAAATTAATGTTAGGATTATTAGGAGACAATTGATTTCTAGAAAAAATTGCAATCATTCTATCTGATTGGCTTTGTCCATTGGTCCAAATAGCGTTTTCCCGTGCATTGTAGGCAATGGTGTTCTGTTTTATGCCTTCCAAAATTGTTGCGGTCATTCTAAGGTCACTTTTGATGATTACGCCCTTTACTAAACGAAATGGAGAATCCACTTTTTGAAGTTCGAAACTATTTTGGGCATGGCCAAATGCTCCGTATAATAACGAAAACAGAAGAATTAATTTGATTTTTTTCATGGTAATGTGTTTTAATTTATAATTTATTTTACTACCAATTTTCCGCTTGATTGTACCCTAAACAACTCTTGGTTGACGTTCTTCAGGTCGAGCTTGAAGACCTTTACCTCTTTTCTTTGGTTCCTTGAACCATAATCGTGGTATACCGTTGCCTTTAGAT
>CAYNUM010000460.1:0-2683 GCA_964400025.1 uncultured Croceivirga sp. | reverse complement strand
GATTTGGCCTTCTTTTTCTTCTTTAGTGGCCCGTATCACCTCAGCTGGCATTATGGTTGGCGAACCTTTCGAACTAAGAAATGTGTTCACGCCAATAATGGGATACTCCCCAGTATGCTTCAACGTCTCATAGTGAAGGCTTTCTTCCTGAATTTTTGAACGCTGGTACATGGTCTCCATAGCACCCAACACCCCTCCTCGTTCAGTAATTCGGTCAAATTCCAATAGTACTGCCTCTTCTACCAAATCGGTCAATTCTTCAATGATAAAGGCACCTTGTAGGGGGTTTTCATTTTTTGCCAAGCCCAGTTCTTTATTAATAATCAACTGAATGGCCATGGCCCTTCTGACCGACTCCTCTGTTGGGGTCGTGATTGCCTCATCATAAGCATTGGTGTGCAAGGAGTTGCAATTATCATAAATTGCATATAGGGCCTGGAGTGTAGTTCGAATATCATTAAAATCTATTTCTTGGGCATGCAAGCTCCTTCCTGAGGTCTGTATATGATACTTCAACATTTGGGCCCTCTCTCCTGCCCCGTATTTATCACGCATGGCCTTGGCCCAAATACGCCGGGCTACTCTACCAATAACAGCATATTCAGGGTCGATGCCATTGGAAAAGAAAAAAGAAAGGTTGGGGCCAAAATCGTCGATATGCATACCCCTACTCAAATAATATTCTACATAGGTGAATCCGTTCGATAAGGTAAAGGCCAACTGAGAAATTGGATTCGCTCCGGCCTCAGCAATATGATAGCCAGAAATCGAAACACTGTAAAAGTTTCTGACTTTGTGATCAATAAAATATTCCTGCACATCGCCCATTAAACGAAGGGCAAATTCGGTGGAGAAAATACAGGTGTTCTGGGCTTGATCTTCCTTTAAAATATCAGCTTGAACCGTACCCCTAACTTGGTTCAAGGTCTTCGCTTTTATCCCTTGATAAATATCGTTTGGTAAAACCTGATTACCTGTTACCCCGAGTAATAGAAGCCCTAGCCCGTTATTTCCCTCAGGAAGTTCTCCCATATATTCAGGGCGCGCCACTCCTTTTTCTTGATAAATTGCCTGTATTTGCTTTTCAACTTGAGTCTCCAGTTGATTTTCCTTGATGTATTTCTCACAGTTTTGGTCAATGGCAGCGTTCATGAAAAAACCCAATAACATAGGTGCTGGGCCATTGATTGTCATACTTACCGAAGTCATCGGGTCACTCAGATCAAAGCCGGAATACAGTTTCTTAGCGTCATCCAAACAACAGATGGATACACCGGCATTTCCAATTTTTCCGTAGATGTCAGGGCGATAGTCAGGGTCGTTTCCGTAAAGGGTCACCGAATCAAAAGCAGTGGATAAGCGTTTTGCTGGCATATTCAAACTTACATAGTGAAACCGCCTATTTGTACGCTCAGGACCGCCTTCTCCAGCAAACATTCGGGTTGGATCCTCTTCCGTTCGCTTAAAGGGATAGATGCCCGCAGTAAATGGAAATCGCCCGGGAACATTTTCTTTCAACATCCACAGAAGTAAATCGCCCCAGGCCTTGTATTTTGGTAATACGACCTTTGGAATTTCATTATGTGAAAGTGAAGTGGTGCGCGTGGAAATATTGATTTCCTTACCCCTGACCTTGTAGGTATACACGGGTGACTTGTATCGTGCAACTTCATCATTCCAATGAAGTAATAGCTGCCAGTTTCTAGGATTAAGGTCCATTTTCACCCGTTCGAACTCGGCTAAAAGCACCTCGACAACCTCTTGATTTTTTACATCTGTATTGGAAATTATAAATGCTTCATCCAAGCCTGTCGAATCCATTGCTTTTTCTTCCAGCTGCGGCGAAATAGCAGCCAGACTCAAAATGGTGGTATAGATTCCGTACAACTTTTGCGCTGTGTCGCTTTGAGCCATTACGGATTGGTCATACCCTCTATTGTTTTCAGCAATTTCGGATAGGTAGCGCGTTCTCGCCGGAGGAATTATGAACTGTTTTCGGGAAGTACCCTCTTTAAATTTAAAACTGGAAATCAAATCAGCCTTTGCCTTTTGTACCAAGGTTTCCATTGTTGCCGCGTACAGCGAATTCATCCCAGGATCATTGAACTGTGAGGCCATTGTGCCGTAAATAGGCAAAGTATTGTCTTTGCTCTCCCACAGTCCATGATTTCGTACATATTGTTTTCGAACATCACGAATGGCATCTAGGGCACCGCGCTTATCAAACTTGTTAATGGCGACCAAATCAGCAAAATCAAGCATGTCGATTTTCTCCAGCTGGGTTGCGGCGCCAAACTCTGGAGTCATCACATAGAGCGAAACATCGCTGAATTCCAAAATTTCGGTATCTGATTGGCCGATTCCCGAAGTTTCTAAAATAATAAGGTCGAAGGCAGCTGCCTTAAGCACCGAAATAGCCTCACCCACATGTTTTGACAACGCCAAATTTGACTGTCGAGTGGCGAGGGATCTCATATATACTCGATCGTTTTTAATGGCATTCATTCGAATGCGATCCCCTAAGAGGGCGCCCCCAGTTTTTCGCTTCGAGGGATCCACAGAAATAATCCCAAGGTTTTTCTCTGGAAAATCCATTAAAAATCGTCGTACCAGTTCATCAACCAAACTTGATTTTCCAGCACCCCCGGTCCCGGTTATACCTAAGACAGGAGCTTCATTATCT
>CAYNUM010000459.1:0-2702 GCA_964400025.1 uncultured Croceivirga sp. | reverse complement strand
TTACAGCTAACAATGTATGGATGATGGTGTGTACCGCTTTGGTATTCTTCATGCATCTTGGGTTCTCTTTTTTGGAGATTGGATTGACCCGTCAAAAAAACACCGTCAACATTCTTTTCAAGAACGTTTTTATTATCACCGTAGGGCTATTATTGTACTATATCGGTGGTTTCAATTTAATGTATCCCGGATTTGAGGATGGGGATGCAGGATTTTTAAAATTTGCCGGTTTTGGTATTGCTGCCCCAGAAGGGGGTATGACCCCAGACTACGCAGATGGCGGATATACTTGGTGGACTGATTTCCTTTTTCAGGGGATGTTTGCAGCAACTGCCGCAACCATTGTTTCTGGAGCAGTGGCTGAACGAGTAAAACTTGGCAGTTTTATGGTATTCACCATTATTTATGTTGGCTTGGTTTACCCAATCGTAGGTTCATGGCAATGGGGTGGTGGTTTCCTTTCTTCTTTGTCTTATGGAAGTGCTGAAGGGTTCTACGACTTTGCTGGTTCAACCTTAGTACACTCTGTAGGTGGATGGGGAGCATTAATTGCCATCTACTTATTAGGTGCCCGTATTGGTAAATTTGGTGAAGACGGCAAACCAAAAGCGATTCCAGGTCACAACTTGCCATTGGCAGCTGCGGGGGTATTAATCCTTTGGTTGGGTTGGTTCGGATTTAACGGTGGTTCTGTACTATCAGCCGATCCAGAATTAACCTCTTTGGTACTGGTAACCACTTGTTTAGCTGCAGCAGCTGGTGGGGTTTCGGCATTCTTAACCTCACTTATCAAATACAAAAACTACGACCTGACCATGTTCTTAAATGGTATTCTAGGTGGTTTGGTTGGTATCACTGCTGGCGCTGACCAAATGTCTCCGAATGAAGCTGTTATTATTGGACTTATTGCTGGTGTAGTAATCGTATTTGGTGTTGCACTTATCGATAAACTAAAATTGGATGATCCAGTTGGTGCCGTAGCAGTTCACTTGATTTGTGGTATTTGGGGCACCTTGGCCGTTGGTATTTTCGGTGCCATGGCTAGCTTCGATCAGTTCTTGGTGCAGTTGGCCGGCGTTGGAGCTGCTGCAACCTTCTGTACCATAACTGGCTTCGCCATTCTATTTACCATCAAGAAAGTTGCTGGGCTTCGGGTATCTGAAAAAGAAGAGCTCGAAGGCTTGGATATCCACGAACATGGTATGGACGCCTACGCAGATTTCAGAATGAATCAACATTAATAAAAACTAAAAGGAAACGGAGCGTTTGGCAGAACGCTCCGTTAGATAACCTTTTCACTTTTACACATTCAACTTAATCAAAAAACACCCTTTTGACAGGGCATTAATTATTGAAATTATGAAAACGATTATTTATACAAATTACAAAAAATTACTTCTTCCATTATTCAGCCTATTGGTGGCAACAACTTTTGCACAGGAAGAAGAGACAGCAAGCCCATTTTCATTGTCGGGCAGTATTGACGGATATTGGAGAACTACTGGAATGGATGGCGGTGACGATGCTACGGCCACTCCAACATCGTTTGCCAATCAAACTGGTTTTGCGCTCGGTATGGCGAACATTATCGGAAGTTATGAAGCAGGATCGACTGGAGCCGTCGTTGATTTGGTATTCGGACCAAGAGGAACCGAGGCTACATTTAACAATGACGTTTTGAACGGTATTATCAACCAAGCCTATGCATATTGGAATGTATCTGATAAAACAACGATTACAGTTGGTCGCTTTAACACTTGGGTGGGTTACGAGGTAATCGCACCGGCCGCAAACTTTAACTACAGCGTGTCCTACTTGTTCTCAAACGGACCTTTCTCTCATGTTGGGGCAAAAGCCGACTTTGCATTATCTGATGACACCAGCTTAATGCTTGCCATTACCAATCCATGGGATACCAATGACACCAGTACTACAGGTGAATATGCCGTTGGTGGTCAATTAGGATTCTTTGACCAGTATCTTAATGTGTACTACGACAGTGGTAAAAACGGTGGTCTAGGTTTCGAAATTGACTATACCGGTGGTTTTGATGTTTCTGAAGACTTTTTCTTGGGTATTAACGCAGCCTGGAATGATAACTCAGAAACTGAAAGCGGATTCTATGGCGTGGCCCTTTATCCACAGTTGGCCACATCTGATAGCTTTTCTATCGGATTGAGAGGAGAATATTTTCAACCTACTGCTGATGCAGGGGATCCGGAAGGGGTAACTGCCATTACACTAACAGGAAGTTTCACAAAGGAAAATCTAATTATCAAACCTGAATTCAGATTAGATTCATCCGATAGTCTATTTGGAACTGCAGCCAGTCCAACAGATAGCTTAGCTTCATTCCTAATAGCAGCGATTTATTCTTTCGATTAATTTATAGTTGTTGTATTTGGAAATCCCCTGGCAGTAATTTGTTGGGGGATTTTTAGTTCACGACAAAGTCCTTTACTCCTGCCATCACCTTGGTATTCATAAAATTTTGCCTTGGCACCAAGGGGCAGGAGTATTTTTTGTTGTACACGCATAAAGGATTATACGCCTTATTGAAATCAACAATCAAGGTGTCCGATTTAGGAATCCGCAAGTCCAAATAACGCCCGCCGCCATAGGTCTCTTCGCCATTGGTCAAATCCAAAAAAGGGAGAAACAAATAATCTTTGAATCCTACTTGATTTCTTAATTCAAGCCCT
>CAYNUM010000458.1:0-2722 GCA_964400025.1 uncultured Croceivirga sp. | reverse complement strand
CACCAAGGAAACTGAAAATTACATGCCTCTGGCCCTTGATATTTCGCATAAGATTCTACAGGTTCTAGCAGATATTCGGAAAGAAGGAAAAGAAATCACCTATTTGCGACCGGATGCCAAAGCTCAAGTAACTATAGAGTATTCAGACGATAATGTGCCACAACGTATTGATACCATCGTGGTTTCCACACAACACGACGATTTTGCTGAAGATGATGTAATGTTGGCGCAAATCAAAAAGGATATCATTGATATCATTATTCCAAAGGTAAAAGCGCTTCTTCCTGCGGATATTCAGATATTGTTCACTGACGATATCACCTATCATATAAATCCAACAGGAAAGTTTGTCATAGGCGGACCCCATGGTGACTCGGGACTTACTGGCCGCAAAATTATTGTGGACACCTATGGTGGAAAAGGAGCACATGGTGGAGGAGCGTTCAGCGGAAAAGACCCAAGCAAGGTGGACCGAAGTGCTGCGTATGCCGCAAGACACATAGCAAAGAACTTGGTTGCTGCTGGGGTAGCTGATGAAATTTTGGTTCAAGTTAGCTATGCTATTGGTGTGGTTGAACCTACTTCCATTTTTGTGGATACCTATGGTACTTCAAAAGTAGAACTAAGTGATGGTGCCATTGCCGATAAGGTTTCAGAGCTATTTGATATGAAGCCTTATGCCATAGAAACGCGGTTAAAACTTCGAAACCCGATTTATGCTGAAACGGCTGCTTACGGTCATTTTGGTAAACAGGCGACAACCGTTCAAAAAGTTTTTGAATCACCGTATAATGGTCGAATTGAAAAAGAAGTAGAGCTATTTACTTGGGAGAAGCTTGATATGGTCGATGCCGTAAAGTCCGCTTTTGGAATTTAATTCAAATCCACCTTTTCGGTTTCGTCCAGTTTTCCGACATCAATGATGATTCCATCCTCTTCTCGGGTCACGGCATAAAGGAATTTTGCCCCCCATTTGATTTCAGAAGCTTTGTACGATGACCTCGAATATACACTTTGAGAGGTTGTCTCATCGAAGGCCTTCATCGATGCGATAAATTCAACATCTTTTTCTTTCAGCTGGTGATCGTTCAAGCCGAATAAAGGACTGGCCTCAGTAATGGGATGTACAATAGTCCACATATAGGGCATATAAGCCACTTTTTCGCGCTCCAATTCCAAAGCGAAAAAATCACGCAATTCCGAATTTTCACGCTTCATGGCGACGTTGAGCTGCACTTCCAACTCCAACAGGTGGTTATTTTGAGGATTTACTACGCGAAACATGAATCCGTTGATTTCATGGTATGGGGCAATAACTGCTAGCTTGCTGTATTGTATCATGGTTGAGGGTCTCGAAAATCGACCGTATAGAAGACCAGTAGCCAATGCAAAACCTAAAAGCCCTAACATTGATTCAATTGCGGCTACAATGTTTGCCATGTTTCCAATTGGAGCTACACGGCCGTAACCCAAAGTGGTCACTGTTTGAGCACTAAAAAAGAAAGCCTCAATAAAACCCTCCAATGTATTTGAAGGTCGAATTCCGGTAAGGTTTTCAACTCCAATAAGGGAATAGGCTGAAGCAAAAATGAGGTTTACAGTAAAATACCAGAGTAGTACCACTCCCCAAAACTTGGGCCATGACATGGTAATCAGCGAATGAAAGAAGTTTAATCGCTCAAAAAAAGGGACATTCACTTTTTTGACATTGAACGAACCGTCTTTATTGATGGCTCTATAACCACCCGTGTCTTCTTTGGTGCCTAAGCCCAAATCGTTATACTTTTTTCCTTTTCGTGATGCCATGAATGGTACAATGATGAATACACAAGATTACGATTTTTTTGTTTTTGAAATCCACCTCACAAGAATGAATAAAGCTTTCCAAAAGGGGATTTCTTTGTAGCTTTAAATCCAATAAAAATTTGAATTGATGAACCTATTATTCCGTATTTGCCTTTTCGCGTTAGTTGCCTGTTTTTCATTACAATCCTGTACGAAAACGGCAAAAAAAGATGCTGCAGCAATTGAAGAAAACTATGTAGCAAAGAACTATACCAAACAAGAAGTCGATATTGAAATGCGTGATGGGGTTAAATTGCATACGACCATATACTCTCCAAGGGATACCTCTCAAGAATATCCTATTGTAATGCAACGAACGCCTTATAGTTCTAGGCCGTATGGAGCGGGTCAGTTTCGCAAGCAGATCGGACCCAACATTAATATGATGCAAGAGGGGTATATTGTGGTCTATCAAGATGTTCGCGGTCGATGGATGAGCGAGGGGCATTACGAAAACATGAGGGCTTACATACCGAATAAGACATCTGATGACCAAGTCGATGAAAGTTCAGACACTTATGATACCATAGAATGGTTGGTAAATAACGTGGATAACAATAATGGCCGAGTAGGGCTTTGGGGCATTTCATATCCGGGGTTTTATGCCACCTATGGAACTATTGATCCACATCCAGCATTGAAGGCCTCATCTCCACAAGCCTGTATTGGTGACTTCTTTTTTGATGATTTTCACCACAACGGTGCGTATTTGCTAAGTTATTTCAGGGCGACTTCACTTTTTGGAACGCCACGACCCAATGGTGAGCAGCCGGTCGATACGACTTGGTACTCGCTGCCAGATATTGGAACGGAAGACCAATATGATTTCTTTCTTGAAAAGGGTTCTTTAAAAAATTTGAACTCCTTTTTTGAATAT
>CAYNUM010000457.1:0-2742 GCA_964400025.1 uncultured Croceivirga sp. | reverse complement strand
TCTATCAAGTTGGGGAGGTAAGTTAGCTTCTTGACTTCTGGAATTCAAGAATTTTTTTATTACGACTTCTGCCTCTGGTTTTTCTAGCAATTGCTTGAATAGAATTACCGTGGCCTCAGCGTCACCTCGCGCACGATGACGATCGGTGATAGATATGCCCACAGCTGAGCATAATTTGCCCAAGCTATACGATTGAAGACCGGGAATCAATTTCCGCGACAGCCGCACAGTGCACAGCTTTTTTCGAGTAAAATCGAAACCCAATTGTCGAAATTCTTCTTTGATGACCCCATAATCAAAGTTTACAGCATGGGCGACAAAGACGGAGTCCTTAGTGATTTCAAGTACTTTTTGAGCAATCTCTGAAAAGGTTGGGGCGTTGCGCACCGTTTCATTGTCGATACCTGTGAGCCCAGTGATAAAATAGGGTATGGGGCATTCTGGGTTCACCAAACTGGTCAATTCATCAATAACCTCTTGACCATCAAATTTAAATATGGAGATTTCAGTGATTTTGTTCCCCTTAAGGCCATTACCGGTAGTTTCTATGTCGATGATGGTGTAAAGCACACCGAAATTTACGAAAAACCAAGCCCTTTATGTTGACGCTATTTTTGCCTCCCCCAAGACATTGATGGCGTTACTAATAAAGGGCGGGGAATCAAATTTTAATTTGACCTTGAAATTATAGGGGTTGGGGTAAAACCGCAATACCCATTACTGGGTATTTTGGGCTTGATGCGGGGGAATCAAAATACTGTGCAATAAAACAGTAACTCAGTAATCATAAGTGTAGGTCAGGGCACGGTCATTGACTTTGACTTTTCGTTTTTATATTTTTAACAGAGAAGATTACTAAGCATATTTGCAATGAAGGATACAGTAACCACTTACCAAAAAATTTTTGATTCCAATCAAAATTATGATGGGAAGTATATAAAAGAATATATTGAAAAGTTCAAAGAACTGAATAAGTTCTTACCTCCATTGGAGTCTTTCGTTCTGATCACCAATACTTCAAAAAATTCTTATGAGTTTATCAGCGATAACTTTGAAAAGACCCTTGGTTTAGACCGAGAACGCATGATGACCGAGGGTTTGGCCTATTATTTACAGTTCTACCACCCAGAAGACGTCTCAATACTATTAAAGGCTTTTGAGGAACTGATGACTTTTACTATGCACGATTTAAACCTTGAAGAACGCAAAAGAGTTATTTATACATGGCGTTACCGAATAAGAAATGATGCAGGGCAATATAAAAATATTCACGTGCAACAGAATCCCATCTTTTTTGATGATAATGGCAGACCAATTATAGGATATTCACATAATACTATTATTGGCGATGGTGAACCCATGCCATTAATTGCGAATTGTAAGATTCTAAATGCCCAAAAAGAGTTTGAGACCTTGTTTCAAAAAAATTACACAATGGAAAAATTTCAATACGTCCTGACCAATAGAGAAACAGATGTGGTTCGCCTGATTGCCATGAGCAATAGCACCAAACAGATTGCAGATAAGTTGAGCATAAGCCCAGAAACCGTAAGTGTACACCGCAAGAATATTCTGGAAAAACTTAGTTTCAGATCTTCCTTAGAAATTGTAGAATACTGTAATAAATATCACCTTTATTGAGCTAGGGGTTTGTCATGTTGATCCTAGATGGAAAAGCGAAAAATTTGTGTCCTAGATGTCGTAGGTTAGCAAGTTTTTGGGTTTGTTTTTTATTGTATTCGAGGTACTAGCCTTTCAAACCAATCTCTTGCTTCTGAACCCATTGCCAAATCTAGATTTCAAGTATTTTTCCAAATTATGTGCTTTTTAGTTTTCATAAATGAACAATGATGGTATTTTGACTGTATTGGACTAGTGCAAGAGATACTACTCGTGGTACCGATAGGCAATTCAGCTTGGCATATTATCCCAAAATTTAAAGAAATACATAGTGACCCGAAAATTTTGCCTTTCCATGCTCACTCCGCTGACTGCGTACATTACTTGTAACGGTATAACCATTTTGTCTTAAACTGGTTTTACTTAATTCAACCAGACCGTAAATGGGATCATAGAACATATATTCTTTTCTTGAGTTAATACCCACAGCAACAAGAAAATGACCACCCCCAGAATTCCACTGAATATTGGCAATAAAAGGAAATCTACCGGGAGCGCTCGATGAGTATTTTGCATTGACACCTACTAAATTGAGAACATCTGCTATTACCTTGGTATTTGAAATGCCAAACCCATCTTTGAATCCTGCTGGGAATAATTTGGAAAGTTCCCTTAGGCGCCCTTCCCCTCCCATTATGGACATTAATTTTGCTTTTCTCTCAAGCATGTAGGCGCAGGCAAGCCCACAACTAAAAGGTCTTTCCTGTATCCAAATAAAGTGAGACTTTCCATCTTTGTCTCTAGCGGTTATGTTTGGCATAGTTTTATAAAATTCATCGGTTTTTAAAATAGGCTTTTGCTTAAACGACACATATCACCGAAAGATAAGCACTTTCCGAAAAATGTTGGGGCATTCTCTATTTCGTGTCTTCACCAATATGTCTGTTCCTCGCTGATTCTCAAACTTAGATTGGAGGTGTATGGTGACTTTCTAGGCTCTCAATATCGCTGATTATCAAAAAAAACTGAAACTCATATCAAACCAAGCCCTTTAGGTTCGCACTATTTTTTGCCTCCCCCAAGACATCAACAGAACTACTGATAAAGGGCGGGGAATGAAAT
>CAYNUM010000456.1:0-2763 GCA_964400025.1 uncultured Croceivirga sp. | reverse complement strand
TAGCCCTTCAATCCAAATCAAAACCTAAAGAAATCACTTCACTTTTGACTAAATCCCTTTAAAGGGGGTGGGGTAAACAAGGACTTTCCGGTTCTATCATAAAGTCTCAAACTTTAATTGATAGCTATGGTAAGATTTTTACCCTTTCTATTTTTAGTATTAACCATTTCGTTCTGTTCAGCCCAAGACCCTATTATTTTTGGCATGAACCAGAACTTTGGGTTGTCTGTCGAAACCAGTAACGCCAATGGTTATGATGGATTGGTAACCCTTGATGGGCTCCGCACAAACTCGACCACCGAAATTTATGACGTTGCACGCTTTCTAAATCAGGCGACTTTAGGTGTTAGCTATAATGAGATTCTCGCTTTTCATGAATCAGGTGATTCGTATGAAGACTGGATTGATGACCAATTCAATGTGCCCCACGGCAGTCATTACGATATGGTCATTGAAATCTTTGAAGCCCTGCTTGAACCAGGAGATGTGCCAGGCGAAAACGAGGTGTTTCCCCACCATTATTACTTTCCGGCCGCTTGGTTTGAATACAATATTTCTGGAGATGATGTGCTCCGCAACCGGGTCGCATTGGCCCTAAGCGAAATTTTTGTGGTTTCTATTTTTGCGGGTACCATCGAAGATCATGCACAGGGTCTTGGTGACTATTACGACATATTGCATTCCAATGCCTTCGGCAATATCAGGGACATCCTTCTTCAGATTTCACTACATCCGATTATGGGCGAATGGTTGAGCCATATTCAAAACCAAAAGGCCAATCCAGTAGAGAATACGCACCCTGATGAAAACTACGCAAGGGAAATCATGCAGTTGTTTACGATAGGCCTCTATGAACTCAATGAAGACGGCTCCCGAAAACTAGACGCTCAGGGAAATTTTATTCCCACTTATACCAATGCCGACATCAAAGAATTCGCAAAAGTATTTACCGGTCTCACCTATGCGGAGGCCGAAGTATTCGATGATGAAGAAAATGGGCCCTTGGCCGATTCGATGTCAATGCCCATGAAAATGGTACAACAGTACCATGAGACCAGTGAAAAGCGATTACTGAACGGTTATGTTGTTCCCGCGGGACAAAATGGTATGAAAGACATTGAGGACACCATAGACCATCTATTTAACCATCCGAATACCCCAGTTTTTCTTTCAAAAGCATTGATTCAGTTTTTGACGACCTCAAATCCGTCACCGGGCTATATCAAAAGGGTGGTACGCGCCTTTAAAAATAATGGACAAGGGCAGCGGGGCGATATGAAGGCTATCGTTAAGGCCATTTTATTGGACCCCGAAGCCAGGTCTTGCGACCCGCTGAGTGATGCTACTTTCGGAAAATTACGAGAACCTCTAGTACGCTATATGCAGGTGCTCCGAAGTATGCAAGCTACACCTATAGAAAGTGATTTCATCTACTATCCCGGGTGGCGGTTCGACTTCTTCGTGGGGCAAATGGTGCTCAAATCCCCCAGCGTTTTTAATTTCTTTCAACCCGGTTATGCCCCAAACGGCCCGATTACCGACCGTAATTTGGTAGGGCCCGAATTTCAAATCCATTCAGCAACGAGTTCCATTAGTTATATGAACGAGGTCTATATGTGGATTTTTAAGGATACCCCTACCTCTTTGGACGAACCGCATATCTCGGTTTTGGAAGGCGAAGGATTGGAAGAAAACCCCGACCCGACATCATTTCTCGATTTGACCCCCTATGAGGCCATTGCAGAAAACAGTACCGAACTGATTGAACGTTTGAACATCACCTTGGCTGCCGGTCAACTATCTCAGCGGTCAATAGGAATAATTAAAACAGCCGTAGATGGAATTGAAGACCCATACGAGCGGGCAAAAATGGCCCTATATCTCATTCTCATTTCACCCGATTACGCCATCCTCAAATAAAAAATTATGAAAAGAAGGGACTTTTTACAAAAAGCAGGATGTGGCGCCATGAGCTTGACCACATTCTATTCCAGCATTTTAAACCTCAACGCCGCAAGCCGATTGGCTGTTGACTCGAGTTATGACCCAGAATATAAAGCCTTGGTCTGTCTTTTAATGGCGGGGGGCAACGACTCGTACAATATGTTGGTGCCTTTGGGTAATGAAGCCTATAGTGAATACAGCACGACCCGCTCGAACCTGGCCTTATCACAAACGGAATTGTTGGGTTTAAATCCCATCGGAATGGGTGCCGGTAGTTTTGGGGTGCATCCGGCCATGCCCGAAGTACAAAACCTATTCAATCAGGGTAAACTCAGCTTTGTGAACAACGTTGGCACCTTGGTCGAACCAGTAACCAAAGACACTTATGAGAGTCGAATGGCCAGGCTGCCGCTGGGGCTGTTTTCCCATAACGACCAGATTCAGCAATGGCAGACCTCAGTGCCGCAGGCAAGGGCAAAAACGGGTTGGGCCGGTAGAACGGCAGATATTTTACAGACCCTGAACACTGGCGATGTCAGCATGAATATATCCGTCAGTGGGCGCAACATCTTTCAGGTAGGCAATTCAACATCTGAGTATACTATCAACAACTTCGGTACTGGTAGTGTCGGCATAACGGGTCATGATGAAAGTACGCTGACCAACCAATTAAAAACAACGGCTGTCAAATCGCTATTGGAACATAATTACCAAGACATTTTCAAAGCCACCTATGCCGACGTCATCAATACGGGCCAAAAAACACATGAAGTATTTTCCAGTGCGCTGGCCACGAGCAATGTCAATGCCGCTTTTAGC
>CAYNUM010000455.1:0-2766 GCA_964400025.1 uncultured Croceivirga sp. | reverse complement strand
AAAGACAGTTTCACTTTATGGATAAAGATTTAGAAAGCATTTTCTTGAATGCATTGGAACAATCGCAGCACACCCTATTTCGAATCTGTTCCTCCTATGCTAAAAATACTGATGATGCCCAAGACCTTTTTCAAGAAGTACTTATAAATATTTGGAAGGCCCTACCGAACTTTAGAAACAATGCGGACATTTCAACATGGATGTACCGTATAACACTGAATGTTAGTCTGCGTCATCGCACAAGTTTGAATCGCGATAAAAAACGTTTTTCAGAGTTTAAGGGTATTTCAATTGAGTCGATTCCCCAAGGTGGTATAACTGATGATGAACACCAAAAGCTAACCTTCTTGCGACAATGTGTGCGCCAATTAAATGATGCTGACAAAGCGTTGATCACCCTTTATTTAGAAGAACTGCCATACAAAGAAATTTCTACGGTTACTGGTTTAAAAGAGAATACAGTAGCTGTGAAAATCAAAAGAATTAAAAAGAAATTGTTGAATTGTATAACCGAAAAGTTATGATTGAAGAAGAACTAATTCAAATTTGGCAATCTTCGCCAAAACACGAGCAGATAAAGTTTGAAAAGTCAAAATTGATGCTTGATGTACAGTCAAAATTGAAATCCTTTGAGGGTATTCTAAAATTTCGTGACTACACAGAAATAGGCACAGGTATTATTCTTATTCCCCTATTAGTTTATGAAGTCTTTAGACAACCTTTGGTGATATCAAAGGTTGGGGCTTTATGGCTTGCGCTATGGATTATGTATGTCATTTACCGCTTGTTGAAGATTAAAATGTCAAAACCAGCTGAGAATACAATTTTTCTCGAATATTTGAAGAAGACTAAATTATATTTAATAAGACACAAGTCTATGTCAGACAACGTTTTGTCTTGGTATATACTACCTTCTATCCCGGGAATTGTTCTCTTCGTAATCGGATTACTTGACTTGTTGAATAAACCAGTATTAATGATTCTTCAACTTCGGGAAGTCTGGGTTTTTCTTGTCATGATTTTACTTATAACCATTTACACCAAATGGATTACAAATCGACTAACAAAAAAAGTACTTGACCCCAGAATTGAGAAAGTTGATGAACTTCTAAATTCACTTATGCGTGAAGAATAATCAATACCCCACGTATTCGACGATTTCCAATCCGTACCCAACGATTCCGATACGTCTAGTTTGTTCGGTATTGGTCAGCAAGCGTATTTTAGTAATGTTCAAATCGTGTAGTATTTGGGCACCAACTCCAAAGTCTCTAGCGTCCATTTCAATTTTGGGCGCTTTATTGACCCCTTGGGACTGCAACTGTTTTAAATCGCCCAATCGGTTCAAAAGGTTCATCGCCTTTGAATCTTGATTGATAAAGATAAAAGCACCTTTATCCTCAGCATTGATGGCCTGAAACATATCGTTTAACTTGTCGTCTGGGTTGTTAGTGAGCGTGCCCAAAATATCGTTATTCACAAGTGTGGAATTAATACGGGTCAACACTCGGTCACCTTTGTTCCAATTGCCTTTCGTCAGTGCAATATGCACCTGTTCGTTGGTGGTTTGCTGGTAGGCCCGCAAGCGAAAGTCTCCGAATCGGGTTTTGATATTGAAGTCTTCCTTTTTTTCAATAAGACTGTCATGCTCCATTCGGTACGCAATCAAGTCTTCGATGGAGACCATTTTTAAATCGAATTTCTTCGCAACTTCAAAAAGCTCGGGCAATCGGGCCATACTGCCGTCTTCATTCATAATCTCAACAATGACCCCTGCCGGTTTTAATCCCGCCAAGCGGGCAAAGTCAATGGCCGCCTCGGTGTGACCGGTTCTTCGAAGTACGCCACCTTCTTTGGCAATCAACGGAAAAATATGCCCTGGTCGCGCCAATTCATGAGCCTTGGTCTCGTTTTCGGTCAATGCCAAAACGGTTTTGGCGCGATCAGCGGCAGATATACCTGTTGTTACGCCATTACCCCTTAGGTCTACAGAAACGGTGAAAGCCGTCTCCAGAGGGTCAGTATTATGCGAAACCATTTTGTGCAGCCCCAATTGTTTGCAACGCCCTTCAGTGAGCGGAGCACAAATAAGTCCTCTACCATGAGTGGCCATAAAGTTGATGGTTTCAGGGGTTACCAATTCTGCGGCAGCCAAAAAGTCACCTTCATTTTCTCGATTTTCATCATCAACCACAATGATTACCTTTCCTTGTCTGATATCAGAAATGGCTTCTTCGATGGTATTTAGTTTCGTTGCAATCTCCATATTATTTTTTTGCCCCTTTCTTCTTAAACTTAAAAAATTCTGTAATACGTTGTATAAAATTACCGTCTCCCATAAGTCCGCGATCAGCGGTGGCCCTTTTCGTCAGATAAATGCTTAAAGGCAACATAATCATAGTGGAAAGCCAGGCACCAAGCATTGGGTTGATTCCTCCCTTTTTTGCAGAGTTTTCAGCAAAAACTCCAATAAAATAATACGTCAAAAAGAGAATAATGGCAATTACCATCGGTAATCCCAATCCACCTTTACGTATGATTGCACCTAATGGTGCACCCACAAAAAACAAGATGATACATGCGAATGCCAATGCAAATTTCTTGTGGAAAGAGAGAATATGTCGGTTATAAATTTCGTAGCGTTTGTCAAGCTCTTCTTTTTTGGCGTTGACAGTGTTCAATACATTAGTGACGGAGTTCTTGGCATTATTGAACAGCTGTGAGCGTTGCCATTCTGGAACCAAAGTGGTCAAATCATTTTTGTCA
>CAYNUM010000454.1:0-2778 GCA_964400025.1 uncultured Croceivirga sp. | reverse complement strand
GGGTCAAAACTGAAAATCCTGAGGAGTTGGAATACCTATCGGAACAAAACCATTTCTGTATGGTCGAAATTCAACCTACTCGAATGGAATATTTAAAGCTGGGGCAACCCCATCACCTAAGGGTCGAATTTTTAAAAAGCGGTAATGACTGGAGCGGCAACTTCCTAATCCCGTAAAACCAAAAATGATTGATTTAATGGATCGAGATTTTCCTTGAGCTTTGGAATGAGATTGGCTCCATATTCCAAATACAGCTCTGAAAAATTCAATTGCCTTTCCTGTAATGAGTAATTCGGGAACAGCTTATTCTGCAATTCGGTCAATCGAATCACATGATCCTTCAATTTTTGCTTTTGTGCCCTAAGCAGACGTTTTTCAAGCTTGTCCAACCCCTTTTTCTGTTTGACCTCCTGTGCCTTTACCGCACCCAAGAAAGATTTGTCGGTTTGTTCGGCCAACTGGTACATATTGGAGAACTGTTCTTCCAAAAGTTTTTTTTGAGGTGAGAAATCAATATCAATGTTTGAAATCTTCCTAATTTTTTTATTAATCAAGCTGTTCTGCTTGAGAAATAAATCTTCGATATCCAGCTGCAAACGTTCTACCTTATCAACGTCTTTTTGGGTTAGGACCAAAGCAGAATTTCTCAGTAAAAGTGTGGGGAAAGTGACCCCAACAATATCAAAATAGTCTTTGAGTTCCAACCAATAGGCCAGCTCACCACCTCCTCCAATGTAGCAGAGATTGGGCAATATGACTTCTTGATAGAGGGGTCTTGCAATTACGTTTGGTGAAAACCGTTCAGGATGGGATTGCATTTCTTCTGCCAGTTCGTCCTTTGAAAACACAATATCCGTATCATTAACAGTGTAACTTCCATTGGATTCAACAAGGCGTTCCCTTAGCCCTTCTTTGAGGTAGAAGTAGTTGATTTCACGCGGATTTACCTGAATCTTGTAGTCTTTGGAAACTTCGGCAAGCTTTTCGATGGATTGTGATACCTCTTGAAAAGGCAAGTTTTCAAAAACATCCTTTTCCATAAAAGGTATCATCAACCGCTTCAATTCAACATCATCACCATCAACGATTACCAAGCCCATATCTCCGAACAGTGCATTAGCCAGATAACGTGTGGCATCCGTCAAGTTTTGATTTTCGAGATAAGCCTTCTCAAATAGCGTTCTGAGCTTCTTTGCGTCATTTGAACCACCGAGTTTAGCCGAAAGCACTTCAAATACGTTGTCAAGCCCTTCGGTTGCCATTCGCCCTACCGCACCTCCAGAATCCCTGTTCCATTGCATCTTCTTGCCTTGAAAGTTGAAGTAATTGATTTCGTCAAAATCATGGTCTTCAGAGGCCATCCAATAAATCGGTACGAACGAATTTTTAGGGTAAGCCAGAGCTAGTTCTTCACATAGATTTATCGTTGAAATAATCTTGTATAAAAAATAAAGTGGGCCTGTAAAGAGATTCAGTTGATGCCCAGTAACCACCGTAAAAGTAGTGTCTTTCTTTAGTGAACTTATATTGTTCAATGTATCCTCTGAGGCTTCTATTCCTGAGTATTGGCTTAGAAGTGCTTTAGCAAGAACGGCTCTACGGTTTTGAGGATAGTTTTTGGCTTTTTCCTTGATTTGTTCACCTAGGTTCTCAACGGAGGGGAAACGATTATAAAATGGTCTTAATTCTTCTTTTTCATCCAAATAATCGCAAATCAATTCGGAGAAATAACCCGTTTTTCTGAAGGGGATACAGTCAACTTCCATTCAATACATAATAGCTGGCTAAAGATAACCCTCTTCTCAGACTCGATTCCTAAAAATTCGTTAATTGCCTCAAGATCTTTTTTTGGTTAGCTTTGATTTTATCCAAACCCATACCACATGAAACTAAAGCTACTTCTGTTCTTTTTAAGTATTTCAACCGCTTTATCAGCACAAAGTCTACAATCACCCTCTGAATTTTTTGGACATGATTTGGGTACTGAGTTCCACCGTCAGCATGAAGTAGTGGACTATTTTCAACATGTGGCATCGAATGAACCAAACCGTGTGAAGTTAATTGAATACGGTTCGACACCCGAACGAAGATCCCTCATTCTTGCTGTCATTTCATCTCCCGAAAACTTGGCCAATTTAGAATCCATCAGAGAAGAGCATTTAAAGGCGCTAAATGGCGAGGGCAACCAAAATAAGGCTATAGTTTGGTTGAGTTACAATGTACATGGCAATGAAGCTGTTGCCACAGAGACTGCAATGAAAACACTTCACGCCCTTTTAGCCGAAAAAAGCAGTTATCTCGAAAATACAGTGGTCATCATTGACCCTTGTTTAAATCCTGATGGAAGGGATCGCTATAACAATTGGTACAACCAATACAAAAACCAACCCTATCAGGTAGACCCCAATAGCAAAGAACATCATGAAGGTTGGGTAACTGGACGAAGCAATCATTATATGTTTGATTTGAACCGTGACTGGGCATGGGTAACACAGGTCGAAAGTCAATTAAGACTTAAACAATACAATAGGTGGATGCCCCATGTGCATGTTGATTTTCATGAACAAGGAGTAGATGACCCCTATTATTTTGCACCAGCAGCCGAACCATATCATGAAGTTATTACAGATTTTCAACGTGGTTTTCAAGAGATTATTGGAAAAAATAACGCCAAGTATTTTGATGAAAAAGGCTGGTTTTATTTCACAAAAGAACGTTTCGACCTTTTCTATCCGAGTTCTGGAGATACCTACCCTACCTACAATGTCAGTAGCGCTA
>CAYNUM010000453.1:1444-2788 GCA_964400025.1 uncultured Croceivirga sp. | reverse complement strand
ACCAGTGTCTTATTTTGGGGTACATCTGTAACATCTCCAAACTGATAGTTTAGCCTTAAATCATCATCAAAAAACCTAGTGAACTCAATAAGATCAAAATAATAGGCCTTATTCTTTTTTGGTAGTTCAAAATCATTAATACAGGTGGCATCAACGGGCAATTCAAAAGGCGTATTTTCTTGATTGTAATAATTGAGTCGCTTTTGTAAAATATCAGCATCTAGAGCGTCGATTATCCTCGCCCATTTTTCCCTAGACCCTTTATTACCCAGTCTTCTAAGGCTTTCTAAAATGCCCCCTCTGAAGTAATAAAAGAATTTTATGTTCTTATGTGTGATTGGGTTTTTGATCATCCACCTAAAAAATCAACCAGATTTTCTCTGAATCTATCCGCATACTTAGAAATCAACACCGTATCAAAACCACTTTCTTCATCGATTCGCCCCAACATGGTAACCCCTGTTTTTTTTAAGATTATGGACTCAGTCGTTGGATGTTCATTTCCGCTAAAGATTACTCCTACTTTTGTTCCTTTCTCCATGAGCGCATTAATCGTGAGCAAAGAATGATTAATACTCCCCAAATAATGTCGTGAAACTACCACCACCTTATAGTGTGGTTGTATTAAATCAAAAATGGTATCGCTGTCGTTTAAGGGAACCAAAAGACCGCCTGCCCCTTCAATAACCAAAATATTATCAGTTTTTGGTTCACGAATGTTTTCGATAGATATATGAACACCATCGATAGCTGCAGCGGCATGGGGACTCATTGGTGTATTAAGGGCATAGCTATTGGGGTGAATTTTGATCTTTTTATTGGAAATCAAACGTTCTACTTTATGACTGTCAGAATTATCGAGGTCACCTGCTTGAATTGGTTTCCAATAATCTGCTTCCAAAGCCTCAGTTATTATGGCCGAAGCAATGGTTTTACCAACCTCTGTAGAAATTCCGGTTACGAATACTCTCATTTTATACTTCTTGTAAGAAAGTTACAATTATCACAACGATACTTTTTTGGTTCAAAAAAAGGAAATAGTTTATAGAAAATATTGTTTCTCAGATAAATCACCTCCAATTGTTTTCTACCACAAATTTTGCATGCAATAAGATTTCCGTCTTCGTCGGCAACATACGTTTTTAACTGCTTGTAAATGGCTATAGCCTTTTCCTTATCGGTTTCATAGACCTGTAACTTTACCCCACCAATAGCGTCACTTATCAATGGATCAGTGTTGATTGTATTTTCATCCCTCAGAAAAACAGGAATACCCTCAGATTCTAATTTGCCTTTTAATATTTGAATATCGGCAGAATACGTTGAAGTAGTTACCGTGTAAAA
>CAYNUM010000453.1:0-1434 GCA_964400025.1 uncultured Croceivirga sp. | reverse complement strand
TACAGATCAGACAAGGTTGGTGGGCAATGTTAACTCATCCAACAGTTCTTTTTTAAACAGCCCTAGGAGCTTATCAATTTCATTTTTGGTATTGAATGCGTGTAGACAAATTCGCAATCGTTCGTGCCCAACAGGTACAGTTGGGCTAAGAATTGGGCGAACGTCGAATCCTTCATCCTTGAGGCTCTGTGATAAGCTCTTGACCCGATCATTACCCCCCAGTTTACAAATTTGAATGGCAGATTCACCTTGTAAAAAATAGTCTCGAAGCCCATGCAGCGTAACTACCTGATTAAAATACTCAATATTCTCCTTTAGGCTTTCTATTCTTTTTTTTCCTTTTTCACTTTCCAAATAGCGATAAGCCGCCAAAATGGTAGCTAAAGTATGTGGTGGAAGGCCCGTGGTGTAAATAAAACTTTTGCAAAAGTTGACTAAAAAGTCCCTTAACCGGGCACCTCCTAATACGGCTGCCCCATGCGTGCCAAGGGCCTTACCGAAGGTCATAATTCTTGCAAAAACATATTCTTCGCACATCAACTCTTGAACCAAACCCTTGGGATACACCCCAAGTGCGTGGGCTTCGTCGACAATCAAGAGACATCTATTTTCTTGACATCCTATGGCCAGTTGACTTAGGTCAGGTGAATCTCCATCCATAGAGAATACCGATTCGGTGACAACAAAGATTTCTGATTCATTTTTCAAACCATTTGACCGAAATGAATCGACCTTATCCAGAAGATCATTGACATCATTGTGCTTGAATTTATAGGATTTGGAATTACTCAACTGAATACCTTCTCGAATGCTGGCATGGCAGAGTTCATCAAATAGTATCAAATCTCCTTTTTGTGGTACGGTAGAAAAAAAACCCATATTGGCACTGTACCCGGAATTGAAAACCAAAGCTGCTTCGGAATTATGGAATTCACATATAAGTTTCTCCGTTTTAGAATAAAGGTTATGATTGCCCGATAACAAGCGAGAACCTGTGGCTCCATTTCTGAATACACCATTGGTATTGATAATCTCAATGGCCGAATCAGAAATTGTGCTTTCTTTTGAAAAACCCAAATAGTCATTAGAAGAAAAGTCAATAAGATCATTGGGCTCGATAAGCGTCCTAAAGGCATTTTCTTGCGCTCTTTTTTCTAACTTTTTTTGAAGTTTACTAGGAAACCGGGTCATTTCTCAAAAGTAATATCTTTAATCAATATGATTGAATACAAACGGGCATCAACGGAGAATGAACTGCAACAAATATTGGAGCTGCAACGACTAAATTTACCTAAGAACCTTACTCCAGAAGAAATTAAAAACCAAGGGTTTTTAACCGTGGAACATAATTTCGACTTATTACAAAAAATGAATGAGGCCTGTGCTCATACCTTGGCCGTTTATGGAGAAAAAGTGGTTGGATATGCCCTTTCA
>CAYNUM010000452.1:0-2791 GCA_964400025.1 uncultured Croceivirga sp. | reverse complement strand
AGACAATAAATGGATGTATAAAAAAGAAGCTGCTGATGCCGTAGCTGGTCAATGGACCCAAAAAGTATATCAAGTGGATGATAGCCCACGTTATGAGGGAAGCGCCACTTGGGTGCATGTAGACGGTAAGAGCTATTGGGAAAATACTACCCCTGCACCCTTACCAAGAAGGGAATACACCACACGTGCCGATTACAATATTACGATGCGCGGTAATCGACATGAGATTACACCAGAAGGCTGGGTACATGACCAAGACAATGCCAAGGTTATGCGTAAGGCCGGTGAAGACGACTTCGTATTGGCCAAAGAAAAAGGATACAATACGTATGTCAAAGTAGATGATGCCCGTTGTAAGGCCGCTGCTGATTGGTGGGTTGCCAATTATGACAAATGGGCCACGGTCCGTTCAAAATGGGACGAGGTTTTCGGCAGAAATACTAACCTAGTTCTCAAAGAAAAGGTAGATAATAAAGTATTGTACAAGCATTTGTTCAACGAAGAGGTGACCGCTAAAGAAGCTATTGACGGCGTCATCGATTCTTTTGTCGTGAAACAAGAAGTAGACGAAGCTTCCAAATCAAAATAATATGAGACGTACCATTTTATCATTGATGTTCCTTTTTACGCTCACCTTCGGTGCGGCGCAAGAGAACGTTTTTCTTCAGCGTTCGTTCTGGAAGGAAAATCCATCAATTGAAGCGATTGAAAAGGCCATAGCCGAAGGCAATGATGCTACCAAGCTGAATCGAAATATGTTTGATGGTGTCACCTATGCTATTTTGGAACAAGCCGATAATGCCTCTGTAAAGCATTTGATTGGCAAAAAAGGAAATGAAGTCGATAAAATCACCCATGATGGTCGTACCTATATATTTTGGGCAGCCTATAAGGGTAACCTCGAATTGGTACAATGGTTGGTGGCCCAAGGGGCACGCGCCGATATCGAAGATGCCCATGGGTACTCAGTCGTGAATTTTGCGGCGAATTCAGGGCAGTCCAATACCCAACTGTACGATTTTCTTTTTGAGCACAAGGCCGATATCAACGCGACTACTCGTTCTGGTGCCAATGCCTTGTTGTTGGTCACAGCGGGAGCCAAAGACATGACCATTATTGATTACTTCTTGAATAAAGGCCTGGCTTTCGATAGTTTGGATGATACCGAAAACGGCATTTTTCAATATGCTGCCAAGGGTGGAAATATGACGATACTGAAAGCGTTGCAAGCAAAAGGAGCTGATGTGGACCGTATCAACAAAAAAGGGGAAAATGCACTTTTTATGGCTGCACAGGGTACTCGAAGTAAACAACATGAAAAGGCACTCTTTGCGTACTTGGAAGGTTTGGGACTGAAAGCCGAGGCGAGCAATTCCGATGGGAAAAATCTATTGCATCTATTGGCCAATCGCAATAAAAATAGTGATGTCTACAACCATTATTTGGAAAAGGGATTGGATGTCAACGCCCAAGATGCAGAAGGAAGCACCCCGTTGATGAATGCAGCGCGTGGTAACGCGGTCGAAGTTGTTGAGCTTTTGGTCAATAGTGCTGAAGATTTAAATGTTACGGATAAAAAAGGGCGCTCTGCTTTGGCCCATGCCGTTTCTAGAAATCAACCTGAGGTGGTGAAATTACTTTTGAAGAATGGTGCGGATGTTTCGGCAGTCGATAAAAGTGGCAATACCATGGCATACTACTTGACACAAAGTTATAATGTCAAAAGTCCGGACGCATTCGAGTCAAAATGGGCGCTTTTAAATGAAGCGGGATTGTCTTTGACCGATAGTCAGCACGATGGAAATTCATTGCTGCATTTAGCCGCCAAGGATAACAATATGCCTTTGTTGGAACGATTGGAAGAATTTGGTATTGATGTCAACCAAAAAAATGATGAAGGGAATACCGCACTACATTTGGCAGCAATGTCTACCGGAAATACCGAAATCCTGAAGTATTTGATTGAACGTGGTGCCGATGTTACCCTTAAAACTGATTTTGAGGAAACCGTTTACGACTTGGCCAAAGAAAATGAACTACTTCAAGGAGCAGAAGGACAATTGGAATTTTTAAAATTTTAGGTTTAAAGCATATAATTGATGAGAACTTTTTTGAGAACGGCACTGGTTTTGTTTTGCCTTGGATTGTTTGCATTTGGTCAAGCTCCGGCTGAAACAGTAAATTACAAGTGCATGATCCAACTCACAAACTATGAAGGGGAGGGTGCCTATGTTGTGGTTTCCATTCTTGATGGTGAAGGAAAATATGTAGAGACCCTATATGTGCAGGGTGACGACAGTGAATGGTATCGCGATATTACTGAATGGTGGAAGAATCTTTATGGTATTCGAAGACCAAATATCGATGCCATTGTAGGTGAAACGGTCAAAGGCGGTCAGCGAAAAATGACGGTGTTGAAAATTCCCGTTGATAAACTTGATGCCGGGTACAAGATTCGTTTCGAGTCCGCCGTCGAAGACCAAGAGTATTATGCCGACGATTTGGAGTTTGACTTGACCGAAGCGAATTTGACGACCAAAATGGAGGGTAAAGGCTTCATACGTTACATTAGAATGATACCCCAATAATTATAGCATATTTATGACCATATCAATTTGGAGATATAGTCATTTGACATTAGCCCTGGTTTCAGGGCTTTTTTTGGTTTTGGCCGCTGTCACTGGGATTATCTTGGCGTTTGAGCCAATGCAAAGTGCCATAAAGCCTTACCAGCCCGAGAATCTTTCAGAAATTTCTCTGGCAGAGACCATAGACATTTTGCAAACCGAAT
>CAYNUM010000451.1:0-2793 GCA_964400025.1 uncultured Croceivirga sp. | reverse complement strand
TAGGATTCTCATAATTTGGGTTTAAAAAGAAATTAGTCCATCATAATCGACTACGTAGGGCTCATTCAGCAGTACTGGGGCATTTCTATCCTCAGCATTCGACAAACCCACACCTGCATAGTAGGTTTTGGCTTCAAATTTATCTGCATGGCTTTTTACCTTATCCATCAAGGTCGGGTCAAAAGCTTTTGGGTCCTCGGGAAATGCCACATAACGCACCACAACAAAATGTAGGTCTTTGTCTTTCAGACAAACAAATTGCGGGTCTTTTTTGAACTTGCTATTCACCGCCATGAATTCGAAACCATCTTCTTCAAGCTGCTTTCCTACCAAATTCATGGCCAAATTATGAAGTTCCTGTTCTGTAAGTGCTCTACTCATTGTAACAAAAAACCGATACTTTGTTGGTATCGGTTGTTGTTTATTAGAATTATATGCTTTTGGCGGATGCTTTCCTATCCACCAAAGTCATCAAATCGGATGTTCTCATCAGGAATTCCAAAGTCTTCACCCATTTTCTGAACCGCTTTGTTCATCAGAGGTGGACCACAGAAATACAGTTCAATGTCTTCTGGAGCATCATGATGATTCAAATAATTATCAATAACACAATTATGGATAAATCCAACAAAGCCATCACCTTCACTATCTATATCGGCCTTCACTTTCCAATTGTCTTCTTCCAAAGGCTCTGAAAGCGCTAGATAAAATTTGAAATTTGGGAACTCCTTTTCCAATTGGTAAAAATGGTCCAAATAAAATAACTCTCTTTTAGAACGCCCACCATACCAATAGGTCACCTTTCTTCCTGTTTTCAATGTTTTGAACAAGTGGTATAGGTGAGAGCGCATAGGAGCCATACCTGCCCCTCCGCCTACATAAAGCATTTCTGCCTCGGACTCATTGATAAAGAATTCACCATAAGGCCCTGATATGACAACATCATCCCCTGGCTTCAAATTGAAGATATATGATGAAGCAACACCTGGATTTACATCCATCCATCCATTTTTGGAACGATCCCACGGCGGAGTAGCGATACGTACGTTCAACATAATCTCACGACCTTCTGCAGGGTAAGAAGCCATCGAATACGCCCTTTCCACCAACTCTGGGTTTTTCATTACCAAAGGCCAAAGATTAAACTTGTCCCACTCTGCTTTGAATTTATCAGGAGCTTCATGTTCCTCTGGATGCGCTGTAATATCGATATCAGCGTATTTGATTTCACATGGTGGAATCTCAATCTGAATATACCCTCCAGCTTTATAGTTCATCATTTCAGGAATCTCAACAACAAATTCCTTGATGAAAGATGCTACATTGTAGTTTCGGACCACCTTGGCAGGCCATTTTTTGATACCAAAAACTTCCTCAGGAATGGTAATCTCCATATCCTGCTTCACCTTCACCTGACAGGCCAATCGTGCACCATGCTGTAGTTCTTTTCGAGAAAAATGGGGAGTTTCTGTTGGTAAGGCTTCTCCACCACCCGACAATACGTGACACTCACATTGAATACAGGTTCCACCCCCTCCACATGCAGAAGGCAAAAACACTTTTTGGTTACCAAGGGTGGACAACAAAGTACCTCCTGAAGCCACTTCTATTTTCTTTTCTCCATTAATCGTCAAGGTCACGGGGCCCGATGGAGATAATTTTTCTTTAGTAAACAATAATAAGGCAACCAATAACAAAACCAGCACCAAGAATGCTATAATAGTAATTGCAATAGTTCCTCCTGTTGATGTAGCTAATACCATCTTTATTCGTTTATCGCTTTGTTATAAGAGATTGTTTTTTCGTCACTGTCAATCTCTTCTTCTATTTCTTTTTCCTCAATAATCTCAGCAGTAGTGGGTGCCGGGGTTTCAGGTGGTTCATTGTCACCAGTCAACATTCCTCCAAAACTCTGGAAACCGATACCCATCAAACCAGTGATAATAAAAGTAATTCCCAATCCGCGTAAAGGGGCTGGCACATTTGAGTATCGAATCTTCTCACGAATAGCGGCAATGGCCAAAATTGCCAAGAACCAACCTATTCCTGAACTGATACCATAGTTTAACGCAAGACCCAATGTTGGTATTTCCCTTGCTTGCATAAACAATGAACCTCCAAGAATAGCACAGTTCACCGCAATCAACGGCAAAAATATACCAAGGGAGTTATACAGGGATGGTGAAAACTTTTCTACAACTATTTCAACCAATTGAACCATCGTGGCAATGGTCGCAATAAACAATATGAAGGAAAGGAAGCCTAAATTATAATCTGCATATTCTGGTCCTAACCAGGCCAATGCACCATCACGCAATAAATATTGGTCCAATAACCAATTCAAGGGAACGGTAACTCCCAAAACGAAGATGACCGCCGCACCTAGCCCCACTGCAGTACTTACCTTTTTGGATACTGCTAAATAAGAACACATTCCCAAGAACACGGCAAAAACCATGTTATCGATGAAAATGGACTTAAAAAATAATTCTACATGTTCTAACATAGTACCAATATTTATGCTTCTTCAATTAGTGCCCTATTTCTAGAACGTTGTACCCAAATAATGATTCCAACAACAATCAACGCCGCTGGGGGAATAATCATAAAACCGTTGTTTTCGTAACCAATGGAATATAGACCAGTTTTAGCAATCGGATTGCCCAACACTGGAATTCCAAACAATGTACCTGAACCTAGAAGCTCTCTAAAAAAACCAACAATGATTAAAATCACTCCATACCCCAATGCGTTTCCAATGCCATCAAGGAAAGATCTCCAGATACCGTTACC
>CAYNUM010000450.1:0-2801 GCA_964400025.1 uncultured Croceivirga sp. | reverse complement strand
AAGAAGGAAACCCCGTTAATGAAGCAGTATAATGCGATTAAGGTAAAGCACCCTGATGCGCTTTTACTTTTTCGTGTTGGAGATTTTTATGAGACTTTTGGAGAAGACGCCATCAAGGCTGCACAAATACTGGGTATTGTATTGACCCATAGAAATAATGGTGGAGACCAGACAGAATTGGCTGGGTTTCCCCATCATTCCTTAAACACCTACTTGCCCAAATTGGTTAAAGCAGGCCAGCGTGTAGCCATTTGTGACCAGTTGGAAGATCCCAAACAAACGAAAAGTATCGTAAAGCGTGGGGTTACTGAGTTGGTAACTCCAGGGGTGGCTCTTAATGATGATATTTTAAGTGCCAAAAGCAACAACTTTTTAGCCTCAGTCCATTTTGGCCGCAACAAATTGGGGGTTTCTTTCCTCGATATTTCCACCGGAGAATTTCTGACATCCGAAGGAAGCCTGGAGCAAATAGATAAACTACTCCAGAATTTTTCTCCAAATGAGATATTGATTTCAAAAAATCACCGAAAGGAATTTTCAGAATACTTTGGAAACCACTGGCACACTTTCTTTCTTGAAGATTGGATCTATCAAGAAGATTATGCCCAAGAAAGCCTGAATCAACATTTCAAGACGAAATCTTTGCAAGGTTTTGGGGTACACCATTTATTACAGGGTATTATCGCTGCAGGGGCTATTTTACATTATTTATCGGAAACTCAGCATCGCCAACTGCAACACATCAATAGATTACAACGTATTGCCGAAGAAGAATACATCTGGATGGACCGGTTCACCATCCGCAATTTGGAACTCTACCATTCAAACCATCAAAATGCAGTTACCCTTTTAGATATCATCGACAAAACGATTTCACCCATGGGTGGTCGGTTGATGAAACGTTGGTTGGCATTGCCTTTGAAGGATAAGGCAAAAATTGAACATCGCCATTCCATTGTTTCTTATCTTAAGAGTGAGGAGGAAGAATTGGACAAACTAAGACATTGGATGAAGCAAATGGGCGATTTGGAGCGTCTAATATCAAAGGTGGCCACAGGAAAGATTACACCAAAGGAAGTCGTTCAACTCAAGAATTCACTTGAAGCCATAGTACCCATAAAACAGCTTACCACTAAAAGCGAAAGTACCGCCCTTCAACAACTAGGCGAACGAATGCACCTTTGTGAGTCCTTGCGCATTAAAATGAAGGAAATGCTCAATGAATCGGCCCCAGCCATTATTGGTAAAGGGCAAACGATTGCTGAAAACTATTCGCAAGAACTCGATGAATTGCGGCAGTTGGCATTTTCTGGCAAGGATTATCTTGACAAAATGTTGGAGCGTGAAACTGAGGCCACAGGAATAACCTCTCTAAAAATTGCCTCCAACAATGTATTTGGCTATTATATCGAAGTACGAAACACCCATAAGGATAAAGTACCAGAAAATTGGATTCGCAAACAGACCTTGGTCAATGCTGAGCGATACATTACCGAAGAGCTAAAGGAATACGAGGCCAAGATTTTAGGTGCTGAAGAACGAATTTTGAGTCTTGAACAGCAGTTGTTCGAGCAGTTATTGGTCTGGATGCAAGAGTACATCGCCGAAGTGCAACAAAATGCCCAATTGATAGCGCAATTGGATTGTTTAGGCGGTTTTGCCCAGCTGGCCAAAGAGAACGATTATGTACGACCTGAAATCAATGAGTCAACCGACTTAGTAATTGTTGAGGGTCGACACCCCGTTATCGAAAAGCAGTTGCCACTTGGGGAGAGTTATGTTACCAATGATGTAAGACTAAATCGTGAACAACATCAGATCATAATGATCACAGGGCCAAACATGAGTGGTAAATCGGCCATTTTGAGGCAAACTGCTTTGATTGTACTTCTGGCGCAAATGGGCTGTTTTGTACCGGCAGCTTCTGCAAAAATTGGGGTAGTAGACAAGATTTTCACAAGGGTTGGGGCAAGTGATGATATTTCAATGGGTGAATCAACCTTTATGGTTGAAATGAACGAAACTGCGAGTATTCTAAACAATCTCTCGGAACGCAGTTTGGTGTTATTGGATGAGATTGGCCGAGGCACTAGTACTTACGATGGTATTTCAATAGCCTGGGCGATTACAGAATATTTGCACGAGCACCCATCAAAGGCAAAAACCCTTTTTGCCACACACTATCATGAGTTGAATGATATGACCCAAAATTTTGAGCGTATCGCCAACTATAATGTCTCGGTCAAAGAATTAAAAGACAATGTGCTCTTCTTGAGAAAGTTGGTACCTGGTGGCAGTGAGCACAGCTTTGGAATTCATGTCGCCAAGATGGCCGGAATGCCGCAACAGGTCATTCAGAAAGCCAACAAAATTTTAAAAAAGCTGGAAACCTCCCATTCCTCTGAAGAAGTTTCAGACAACTTACAGTCTGTACAAAACGAAATGCAGCTCAGTTTTTTTAATTTGGATGACCCCCTCTTGGAAGAAATCAAAGAAGAAATACTGCATTTGGACATTGATACTTTAACACCTGTGGAAGCCTTGATGAAGCTCAATGAGATCAAGCGACTCTTGACCAAAAAGAAAAGGGCCACATCTTAAAAATGTTTATTTCACCAAAATCAATTTGGTCTAAGGTTAGAATTCTTGGGCTCTGAACCTATATGGCTTTTACTCCATGAATTTTCAAGTTTAAAATTCTTTCGGAATTGAAGAATTGTATTAAATTTGCATCCGCACTTTTAGGAGTGTTTGTTCCTTTACATGCGAAAATAGCTCAGTTGGTAGAGCATCACCTTGCC
>CAYNUM010000449.1:0-2805 GCA_964400025.1 uncultured Croceivirga sp. | reverse complement strand
CACGGATTTCCATTACCACATCTTTTTCATCCTCTGGGTCTTTAGGAATCAATAGTAGTTTGATTTCCTCTTCGAGCTTTGGTAACGCTTCTTTGGACTCGTCCAATTGCATCTTTGCCATTTCGACCATCTCAGGGTCACTGCCATCGGCAATGATTTCTTCGGCTTCCTTTAGATTATCTGAAAGCGAAATATAGGTGTCGCGCTTGTCGACCAGAATTTTGAGGTCTTTGTATTCTTTGTTGAGCTTGATGTACCGCTTTTGGTCAGCGATAATATCAGGTTGAATGATAAGGTCTGAAACCTCATCAAAACGCTGCTTAACAATATTCAGTTTATCGAGCATATTCCATTCGTCCTAAGAATGCGAATTTACAATTTTTGAAAGTACTTTAGCCGATTTTAGGGCAAGACAATTCCAGCCAGGACATTACCAAATTAAAGGTCATGGTAAGGAATATGCTGGCTACAGGCCAGCATGTAATTAGACAAAAGGGGCTTTCGTTACTCAGTCGAGCGCTCGTAGGCAAATCCGCCTATCTGTTGTTGGGCCCAACTGGTGAATTTCACGTCAATGGCGATGTTTTCTTCAACCAAGAGCATGACCAAATCAACACCAACGTTGTCTTTGGGCTTATCCAAGGTAGCCCGAAAGGTATCAAAGGTCAAGTTCTCCAAATTCGCCGTGGTGCCACGCGCCCAAAGGGTTCCTACAGGGCTCTCATCTTGGTCCGCTTCTGTTTCGCGGGCTGCATTATAAATTTGCCCACCTCCGCTGGCACGGGTAATCCAAACGTTATTGGAAATTCTATCTTGGTTTTCTGCTAGGGTTGGGTCGGTGGCACCATCCTTCTCAAAAACGAGGGTAGCGCCTGCCCAAATGGTGGCATCGATAGCCGAAGTGCTATCATCGGTTGGGTCTGGAGTTTCAGTTCCCCCTCCCCCACCATCACTACTACAACTTATGAATAAGGACAAGAGCATAGAAACCAAGAAAGGCTTCATCATTTTTTCTATTTTCATAACATCTGTTTTTAAATGCAACGATCAATGGCAAAGAATCGTATCTAAGAATAGATGAACTCCCCAAATTCAGAAGAAATTGTCAACTTTTTAACAGGACTCTCGGTTACTCTACCAATAATTTGGGCATCAACATTTAACGATTTTGAAATGGCAATAAGATCCGCTGCAATGGCAGGATCTACATATAGCTCCAATCGATGCCCACAATTGAACACTTGATACATCTCTTTCCAATTGGTTCCCGACTGTTCTTGAATCAATTTGAACAAAGGGGGTAACTCAAAGAGTTGGTCCTTTATGATGTGCAGCGCATCAACGAAATGCAAAATCTTAGTTTGGGCCCCGCCACTGCAATGTACCATGCCATGTACTTGTGCTGAGGTATATTTTTCGAGTATCCTTTTTATGATGGGTGCATAGGTTCGGGTTGGTGACAATACCAATTTACCGGTATCAATTGGTGAACCTTCTACGGCATCCGTTAGGTTTTTACCGCCCGAGTAGACGAGTTCTGAAGGAACCGCAGCATCAAAACTTTCGGGATATTTTTTGGCCAACTCTTTTGAAAACACGTCATGACGGGCAGATGTCAATCCGTTACTGCCCATACCACCATTATATTCCGTTTCGTAGGTTGCCTGTCCAAAGGAAGCAAGACCCACAATGACGTCACCCGCTTTGATATTGGCATTGTCAATAACATCGCTACGCTTCATTCTGGCCGTAACTGTGGAATCAACGATAATCGTACGTACCAAATCACCGACATCGGCAGTTTCACCGCCAGTTGAATGGATGGTTATACCATGTTCCCCCAAATCAGAAATAAGTGCTTCGGTACCATTGATAATGGCCGAAATTACCTCGCCGGGAATCAGATTTTTGTTACGCCCAATAGTAGAAGACAACATTATATTATCAGTGGCCCCAACGCAGATGAGATCATCAATGTTCATGATGAGAGCGTCTTGTGCAATACCTTTCCAAACACTGATATCGCCGGTTTCCTTCCAATACATATAAGCTAAAGAAGACTTTGTGCCTGCACCATCGGCATGCATCACCAAACAGTGCTCATCGCTACCCGTCAAATAGTCTGGTACAATTTTGCAAAATGCCTTAGGGAACAAACCCTTATCGATATTCTTGATGGCGTTGTGAACGTCTTCTTTTGAAGCTGAAACCCCACGTTGGGCATAACGCTTGCTCGTATCTGTGGACATGAATTCAATTTGGGCAAAAATAGTCATTGTCCAACAATCAATATGGGTTCACTGACGACGATATTCATGGAGGACTTTTGTGAACAAAATCATAAATTTTATTTTGTTTAATTATTTTATGATTTTGTTAAACATTTTGAATCGAGCTTTGCTGTAAACTTGAAAAACTTTTAAAACAAAACACTATGAAAAAGCTTTTTTTAAGCGCTATGGTTTTGGGTGGTGTATTTACCACGCAGGCCTTCAACTCTGAAAACGACAAAACTCCTAAAAACGCCGTCGAGGTAAATGCCGAGAACAAAGAAGACACTCCAACAATTGTTGGTGTTGCTGTAGGCAACGAAAATTTCTCCACACTTGTAGCTGCTGTAAAAGCTGCCGGTTTAGTAGAAACGCTAAACAGTGACGGACCTTTCACCGTTTTTGCCCCAACAAATGATGCTTTTGGCAAATTGCCTGCGGGTACCATTGACAACTTGTTAAAACCAGAAAGCAAAGATGTCTTAACAGCTGTTATGACCTATCACGTTGTTGATGGAGAGTTCAAAGCTGCCGA
>CAYNUM010000448.1:0-2813 GCA_964400025.1 uncultured Croceivirga sp. | reverse complement strand
CTACAATCAAAGCATGATATCACAGAGGATGCACTAAAAGATGCCATTAGTGAAATAGAAAAGCTGAACCCCAAACCAGGTGGATCCTTCGCTGGTAACAATAGAATCGTGGAACATGTAGTGCCCGACTTTTCAATAAAAATAGTGGATGGGGAATTAGAACTCACACTCAATGGTCGAAATGCACCCGAACTGCATGTCTCAAAGGAATACTCCAATATGCTCAAGGGCTATAAAAATGCAAAGGACAAAAGTAAATCTCAAAAAGACACCGTACTTTTTATCAAGCAAAAATTGGATGCTGCAAAGTGGTTCATAGATGCCATAAAACAGCGGCAACAGACGCTTTTTGTGACGATGAATGCCATAATGCACTATCAAAAAGAATACTTTTTAACTGGAGATGAGCGCAAGCTTAAACCCATGATTTTAAAAGATATCGCTGACCAAATTGAAATGGACGTGTCTACAGTATCTCGTGTGGCCAACAGCAAGTACGTTGACACTCCTTATGGCACGAAACTTATCAAAGAATTCTTTTCTGAGTCGATGAAAAACGAGCAGGGTGAAGATGTTTCTACCAAGGAAATCAAGAAAATTTTGGAGACGGTCATTAAGGAAGAGGACAAGAAAAAACCACTAACCGACGATAAGTTGGCCAAAATTTTAAAAGAACGTGGTTATCCAATAGCGAGAAGAACAGTGGCCAAATACCGGGAACAACTAGGTCTGCCCGTCGCTCGATTGCGAAAACAAATTTGATGCATCATCTGTTAAAAAGTGTATCGTATATTTTTCACCCTCTTTTCATTCCAATGGGCGGTACCATGTGCTATTTCTCAGTCACTCCCCGCCTGGCATCACTTGAACTTCAAAGTGGTAATGTTCTCCCCATTTTTATTTTGACCATTATTATTCCCATAATCCTCTTTCTTATTTTGAAGAATTTAGGACTCATTTCTTCCATTTTTGCTCCAAAATTGGTGGAACGCAAATACCCGCTATATTTCAGTATGGTCATCTACCTTATGATTCTTTATAAGGTCATTCCCCTGAATTATATCAACGAACTGTATTATTTTTTTGTAGGTCTTTTAATTGCCTCATTTGCCACACTTTTATTGCTTTATGCACGAATAAAAACGAGCATTCATCTAGTAGGAATGGCTAGTATTCTGATGTATTTGATTGGTCTTAGCATTCATTTCGAAGTCAATATCACCTTCGCTATTGCCCTGTTTACCTTAATGACTGGTTTGGTCACCACCTCGCGGCTTTTCATGAAGGCCCATACCAAGATTGAGCTTTTTCTAGGTTTTTTGATTGGGTTTTGTTCGCAACTCTTTGTTTTCAAATATTGGCTATAAAATATAAAAAATAATGCCTATTCTAAAGGGATTCATTTGTAGTTGGGTACTATTAAACTGTGCGCTATTGTCCAGAAAATCACTTAGGGCCCAATACAAATGAAGATTCCATGTGTTATAGCCAAAATTCATGGTTAACCCATATTGCCAAAGATTAATTGTTTCATTGGAAAATGAAGTGTCCCCTTCAAAAATACTTAGGTCATCGGCTGTTATTTTTGAACGTGCAGAAAACAGGTACTCCAGTTTAAAACCAGCATAAATTCTCCAAAATTTGTAGTCAACGGGGTTCGAGGTTCGCCAACGTAATTCAAATGGAAACTCCAAGGCATGGGTTTCGATCTTACTTCTATTAAAACTTTCCCCAGTATCGCTTAATCGATAAACGACCTCATTGTCTGTAGAAAGTGCCAGTAGGTTGGTATAATATGAATTGGTCGCATAGCCCAGTCCTATTCCGATGCCAAAATTTCGCTGTTTGTTCATTGGGATGTCCTTAATAATACCCAATTGAAGATTGTACGACAAGTTTCTTTGAATAATGCCCTCGGGTTTATTTACCAAGAAATTATACCCGATGCCCACATAGAATTGGTCTTCAAGATATTTATTGTCAAAGTTGTTTTCGACATCACTTTCTTGTGAATATAACAACTGGCCTAAGCAAAAAGCTAGAAGAATAATTTTCGAAATTTTCGCCATACGGCAAATTAAAGAAAAAGACCTTGTTATGATATACTATTCAATAAATCAAAAAGAAAGTTTATGGGTTAGCAAATATATTTCCTTCGACAGTTGTGTAATTTATTTTTAAAAGATTCACCTCTTTTAGTTCCTTTTTGATATCAGCTATTAACCCCATTTTTACCTTCTTATCTGCCTTAATCGAGACTATGGCCATTTTTCTCAAATGTTCTGGAATATTGTTCAATGCAATAATTATCTGATGTCCGACCTCTTCTATATCAACAAGTCGATTTCCGATTTGAATCTTAACCGCACCATTCTGTAACTCATTTTTTTCATTAATATGACCAACAAATATTTCAATAACTCGATCGGTCTTATTTAATTTTTCAGTTTCATTGGCCTTAGGGAGGTCATTTTCTACCAACACGTTTTGGTTTTTTATGGTCGCTACGGTCATAAAAAAGAACAAAAGAATAAATACAATGTCTGGCAGCGCTGCGGTTGATATCGCAGGAAGTCTTCCTGTTTTATTTGCTTTAAAGTTTTTCATGATTTCAATAGCTAATGGTTTCGGGTTCAACTAGTTTCTGTGGATATTTAGTTCTTAGGGTTGTTATTCTTTCTTTAAGTAGTTGTTTTTCTTGTTCAGAGATTTCAGAGGTATTGTAATCTGAAACCAATTGTTCATAATTCAAACCAAATAATCGTTGCCCTTCTCTATTTCGCAACTGGTTGTAGGCCCCTATGATTTCGTTT
>CAYNUM010000447.1:0-2821 GCA_964400025.1 uncultured Croceivirga sp. | reverse complement strand
ATCCTGTTTTAAAATCATTGGAACCCAAAGAAGAAAGGATGCTACTTATTTGCTTATAGTTAGTGTCATTTTGTACCAAAAGGCTATTGATTCCCTTAAGTGATGTATTATTCTCCTTGGAATTCTCTTTCCCGTATATTTCAACAAGAAGACTAAACCCTTCGTTTAAGTCGATACTTTTGGCTTGCTCAAAAGATGAAGGGTCAAAAACATCAAAATCAGTGGTTCCGACCGTATTTTCCCGCTCAATTTCAGTAAGCCATCCCTCATCAAAAATCCAGTTCTCAATATTTTCCCCTTCTTCCGAAAATAGTGACCATGAGTCATGGGCCAAACCATTCCTTAAAAAGCGGCCGATTAGGGTGCCCTGTTCGTTGGTAATACTAAAACTCTGTGTAGGATTCCCGTTAATGAATGAAATTTCACTTAAAAAAATAGTGTCCCTTACTTGAGAATCTATGATGTTCTTTTGCGAAATTTTCCAAGTCCCATCGGGTTTGCCATTGATAAGCTCGCCTTTGGCCTCTTTTAAGGAACCATTTACGTTGATACGGTAATTAAAACCGGAAACGTTTGTCGTACTATCGGTAAAGAATTCTCCAAATTGAAAAATCCAGGATCCGTTCGGCTGTCCTTCATCGAGTTGCCCAGAAATTAAGAACGACTTGTCGTTGTTTTTTAATAGGGCCTGAAGATCGGAACGTTCCATTTTAAAGGTACCGTCAAAAATAGTATCAATACCCTCGACTTTATAGGTGTATTCTGCGGTCCCTTCATACTCCCCAAGGCGATAGACACCGCTATACGTGCTGCGTTGCTGCCCAAAACTGAAAATGGAATTGAATACAACTAGGAGAAAAACCGCAATGGGTTTTAGTCGTGTTTGTTTGGTTTCGGTCATTTAGTGTTCAGGTTTTGCTTTTCCCTAAGGGAAATCGCACTACACCATGTATACGATAAACGAACCCGATTGGATTATGTAGAACAAAAATTATTGCATAAAATTCTGTATTGACCTAAACCGTCCCTTCTTTAAGTCGAAAACTGAACGGTTAGCGCATTGTCAATGCGTCTTTGGCATAAGACACTCGGTATATCGCATCACCGTAATCGTCAGAAATTAACATGGAACCATCTTTCAAGAACAGTATGTCGACCGGTCTGCCGAATTGATCTTGAGATTCATCATCTAACCAGCCATCGATAAAGGTGGTATAGCTGACGGCTTTATTGTCTTCAAGTTCGACCAATGATATGCGGTACCCTACTTTCTTTGAACGGTTCCATGAGCCATGTTCAGCAACAAAAGCATAATTTTTGTACCGCTCAGGAAACATATCTCCACTATAAAACTTAACCGCAAGAGGCGCCGTATGCGCTCCCATTTGCTGCACGGGTGGGATAAATTCTTCGCAAGGACGTTGTTCCCCATATTCAGGGTCACTAATGATTCCCCCATGGCAAAAAGGGTACCCGTAATGTTTACCGGCCTCCACTACTCTATTTAACTCACAAGGTGGAATATCATCGCCCATCATATCACGACCATTATCGGTAAACCAGAGTTCTTTGGTTTCCGGGTGCCAAGTGAATCCTACTGTATTTCGAACGCCATGGGCATAAATCTCCCTATTGCTACCATCGGGATCCATTCGGGTTATCGTAGCATAACGCTGATCGGAAACAGTACTGTCACAAATATTACAGGGTGCCCCTACGGGTACGTACAACTTATCGTCTGGACCGAAAGCAATATACTTCCAACCATGATGAAATTCTGTAGGATAGTCGTCGTAGACCACTATTGGTTCAGCGGGAGAATCCAATTGGGATTCAATATTATCATAACGCAACAGCCGCCCTACTTCGGCCACGTACAATGACCCATTTCTGAAAGCAAGCCCATTAGGGACTTCCAATGTGCTGTCGAGAACTTTTATGTGATCGGCCTTAAAATCTTTGTCAAGGTCTTGAACCGCATAGACCGTTTTTTCATTTCGAGTGCCAACGAACAGTGTACCATTATCACCCATGGCCATCGAACGCGCTCCATCCAATCCATCGGCATAGACTTCAACCTTGAATCCATCAGGAAGGTTCAGCCGATTTAATGGTAAGTCACTTACAGGTTCGTCATATTGAACTTCCTGTTTCTCTTGGGTTGCTTTGGGTGTTTCATTGCAAGATGTTAATATAAGCGCGGCACAGGCAAGGAATGCAAAGTATCGTGTATTTCTAAATGTTATCATTGGAAATTAAGCGTTTTCTTAAATCGAAAACAAGATACCATTTTAGCCAATAAAACAGGGTAGCTCGGGGCAATGAAATTGCGAACAATTAGAGACTCAACAAATATTCGGCCAGTCTTTTTTCCAACCTTTGATATTCTCTAATAGATTCTTCGACCTGCTGTGAAGCCTTATCTATGGATACCAATTTATGTTGAATTTGGTCAAATAGGCTCATCTGGGCTTTGCCCAAGATTGAGAAAGCCGCTTTCAATTCACGTAGTTTGGTAAAACATTCGTAGTTCTTCGGTTCGAACCTGTAGGAATTTAGGTCTTTAGCATGCCTAAGTACAGATCGATGGTTACGCTCTAGTCTTACGATGAGCTGTTCAAAGTCAATTTCAGGTCGTTTTGGTACTATTTTCTCCTCCAATTTTGTTTATGCTAAAAGTCTTAGATAAAATTACGAAAAATCTGATATGGGATTTTATGACCGATGTCATCTTTTAAAACTTTAACAAGTTTTAGCTTTGAATTAATGAAAGGGTAACTTTTTGACAATAAAAAGATTATGATTTCAAAATCTTATAACA
>CAYNUM010000446.1:0-2824 GCA_964400025.1 uncultured Croceivirga sp. | reverse complement strand
TACACTCTTTCCCTACCGACCTCCCCAACTGGAAAAAGTAAGGGAGTTGATTGCAAGCGACCCAACCGATTTGCACAAAATTGTTGAAAAAAGGGTATTCAAAGATGCTTTCGGGCGATTGAAGGGTGAAAAAGCCAAGCGATTGGATAAAAAGTTTCTTCCCATAGCAGATAAATCCGAATTAATATATCATAAACAATTCTATGCCTTTGCTGAATTTCCTTTATCTAATTTTTATGGGTCTAATCGTCTTATCGATGAAATTATGGGGCATTTTAAAGTCGTCAGGCCCTTGAACACTTATTTAAACAATGCATTTCTGTAAAGGGGTTTATTTATTAATCATAAAAACAATGTAAAATGACAACACAAGAAGTAGCTGAAAAATTGGTCAATTATTGCAGGATGGGTCAATATGAAAATGCCATGAAAGAACTTTATGGCCAAAACATTATAAGTATTGAACCCAAGGGGGCTCCTATGGAAAAAGTAGAAGGTTTTGAGGGCGTTATCAAAAAAGCCGAATTTTTTAACAATATGGTGGAGGAGTTTCACGGCAATGAGGTCTCTGACCCCTTAGTGGCAGACAACTTCTTTTCTTGCCGAATGAAAATGGATGCCACTTTTAAAGAAGGTGGTAGACGCAGTATGGAAGAAATTTGTCTTTACCAAGTACAAAATGGAAAAATAGTTCGCGAGGAGTTTTTCTATAGTACAAATCCTCAGGGATAATCAGTAATGACCAACAGGGTTTCGAAGCCCTGTTGGTCATTATCAGTTCGCAAAAAAGCTCTCCAATTCTTTTAGCGTCTTTTCAGAAGTTTCAATATCCTTAACTACTTCTCCTTTTTCCAAGACCACGATGCGTTCGCAAACCTCTGTGACATGCATCAAATCATGGCTTGAAACCAAGACAGTCACCTCTTCTTTTGCTGCAAGTTCTTTAATAATCGCCTTCAACCGAATTTGTGTGGTTGGGTCTAGATTGGCAAAAGGTTCGTCCAAAATAACCACTTCTGGATTACCGATAAAACTAGCTACAATACCAGCTTTCTTTTGGTTTCCTTTCGAGAGGTCACGCAAGTATTTTTTCTGGCCCAAAATCTCACCATGAAAGAATTCCTCAAATTGCGCCAAAAGAGCATCTACGTCAGCCTTGTTTCGGCCACGAAGCTCCCCGATGAAATAGAAATATTCTTCTGGTGTCAAGTAACCAATTAAAAAGCTTTCATCTATAAAAGCCGATGTAAAAGGTTTCCATGCTTCACTTTTATTGACCTGAACTTCATGGTTGGCAATATGCCCAGTGGTTGGAGGAATTAAATCCAACAACAGACTGAACAGCGTAGTTTTTCCGGCACCATTGTTTCCGACCAAACCAAAACTCTGACCCCTCGGTATTTCAAGCGATTCAATGGTAAGGACTTCTTTACCGACATATTTTTTTGAAAGATTTTGTACTGATATCATATTTTAAAATTCAAAAGCAATTGTCAAGTTCAAATTCAAAATGTAAAATTCCTTGTCGCCTGCCTCAATTATTCAATAAATTATCCATTCTTCTGTTTAAATCCTGCTACCATAGCATACTTCTTCTTTCGGTACTGCTGGGTGACAACATCCAATAGTTTGTTTTTAAGGGCATAACCCAGAATACCGAGTCCTACTAAAACTGAAATGGCCGCCTCAAATGACACCAACCAGTTTAAAACCAAAAACATTATAATGGGAACACCTAAAACAGGCAGCATGACCAAAAACTGTACGGCACTTGTGCCCTGCATATTTCCAAAAGGGCTTTGGTCCAATTCTATGCGCTTTTTGTTGAACGAACCAAAATATAGAATTACGGGTATGTTAACCCCTAGATTGTAGATGGCACAGGCCACATTGACCGCGAAAATCTTCCAACCAAAATACACATAGGGTATGGTCAAGAGAAACATCACCACAACGCTGACCGTAATCAATAAGGCCTTAGATTCCAAATACTTTCGCAATGGTATGTTCTGTGACATCATCATACCATAATAAGCACTATCCCATGCAGGAATAAATTGGCCAAAATTGGCCAAGAAAATACCGGTCATAAAAATGCCAAGAAACACATGCCAGCCAACTTGATCCGCGTATATCTCTTGAGTGTAAAAAATTAACCCATAGAATGCGAACAATAGTGAGATCCACACCTGGGTCTTGGTGCGTTTGTTGCGCCAAATCAGCTTTAGGTCAAGCTGTAGAAATGGTGCCATTTCACCGAAGCGTTTGGTCCAAGCCAAATCGGCCGTTGAAGCAGCTTTTGCCTTTCCTTTCAGCGCACCATCAAGATAAAGTACATTTTTGAGATACCTGAAATTCAAAAAATAAAGCAGCCCAAAAACTGTCAGAGGTACTAAAACGGTCAAGGGATACACGTACAGCCCATGAAAGATGGGCCCAAAAATTTTAGTAATAGATATGAGGCCAAAATATTCAAGTGCCCAAAAACTGATGAGAATAGCAATGATCGCTCCGAGAGCGATGTCGCTTTTATTTATCAAAAAATTGAGGAAATTGGCACAAAGCGCTAGCAAAAGCATCGCTAAAAACCAAATAAGCACATTAAGTGCCGGGTATCCATTTGATATTAATACAATTGAAAAGGGTAAAAAGGTGACAAAGGTCAACAGGTTAAATCCAGAGAAAATGGATTTCCCCAAAATATAGTTGATGATTTTTGACTTGGGAATGTTGTTGATCAACATCGGTTTAATGTCCATCACCGGAAGCTTTTGCATAAAATAGCGAAAGACCATTTCAAATAACATCCGATACACCAAGAAAC
>CAYNUM010000445.1:0-2831 GCA_964400025.1 uncultured Croceivirga sp. | reverse complement strand
CGTAAGTGAGAAGGTCGATTTAGAAAGCTTTAGGTTTTAAAAAAGAATTTTGATTCAATCAAAAAGCCGTTTCCAATCGGCTTCTGCCGCCAAATAGGCAAAGGAATATGGGTTGCCGTCATTTAATAACTTCTTGTAATACCGTTTGGCTGCTACGGTGTCTTTTGTTTGGTATAAATACCAATTTCCCAGACCATAAAAATATACGTCGTCTGAAGACGAGCCGTCACCTTTGATGTTCAATTCTTGTTCTTCAACCAAGCTTTTGTAAAACAAACACATTTCATAATACCCAGTATTTTCAATAATGTCCATGTCTTCTTGTACATCAGCGATTGCTGTTTGGGCTTCGGTATCTTTTCCCAAACGTTTTAAATTCATAAATAACCAGTGACCGCCCGACACTAGATTATCGTCATACCTATTGGTGACCTCTCTTTGATTATAGGCCTTAAGGGCCTTTCCCAAGTCTCCGTTTAGGTAATGGGCAAGTCCCAAATGATACCAAATGTTCCCCTTAAGGGTACCAATAGGAATATTTCTTACATTGGGCAGGCCGTCTTGTTCTATCAGGTCATGCTTTCCATCCATTAGAATGGCAGCTCTTTCAAAATCGGCTATGGCTTTCCCATATTGTCTCGTAGAAATATAGCGATGCCCCCGATGACGAAATAAACGAGCTTCTTGAGGGAATTTTTCGATTCCCTCGGTATAAATGGCAATAGCTTTTTGAAAATGGCCTAAATACCCTGTTCGTCGACCATACCAGATTATTGCTTCTACGCTGTCGGGATATTTTTGATAATCCAAAAAAGAGGCTTCATAATTGTCTTTGGATTTTCCTGGCTGCACTTTTGGTGTGTAGAGGGTATCTCCGAGAAGTGTGATGGCCTCAATTGAAGTAGTTTCCGACTTTAGCTCATTGCTAGAACTTTTATCTTTTTGTTGTTGCTGACACGATAAGACGGCTAAAAAATATAAACAGAGAAAGGCTGTCTTTATACAAGGGAAGAATTTTACCATGGCGGTTTGAAATATGGTATCAAGATATAAATTGTTACCCTTAAAAAATGGTTTAGAACTTAATGTTTTCTATTGGCAAAAAGGTGTAAGGGTCAAATTCCAACATGGCGTTTATCAGTTGAAATCCACTAAAATCATTTAAATCACTTAGCTGAATGGAACTTTCTATGATTCGACCGGTTTCGAGCAATTGCGCCCTTTTCGTGCCTTTCAACAAACAGGTTTTTGGGGTATGCCAGGTATTTTTATTCCAAAATACAATGTTAGCGTAATAGGTGTCTGTAATAGCATTGTTCCTAACAATTAGAATATCATCGCAATCAACTTTTTGCTGATATAAGCGCTCCAATGCGCTTCGGTCTTCAAACTTAAGATTATAGTCAATTGAATTATCAACCACCACTTTTAACCGTTCTACCTTTTTAGCAGAGTATGGTTGAAACGAATGTTTTCTATCGCTTTGATTGTATGAAATACGCATTTTTATCTTGCCGTTTCGGTACTCTTCGGGAATAAAAATATTATCGAGTAAATTGAAATCAGGAAACTGTAAATAGAATTTTTGGTAGGATTCAAGAAATCTATTGGAGTGGTATTCTACATTCTGTATATGCCCGTCTAAAACACAGATACTTTCAAAAAGAGGGAACATAGATTTTTTTGATAAGCTCAATATATTCTTCTTTCACGTTGCTTTGATGGGTTATTCCACCGCCACTTTTGTAATAAAATGAGTTATTGCTTTTTTCAATGAATCGAATTGCAACCCCGCAATCCACATTTTGACCATCAAATATGCCAAAAATACCTGTATAAAAACCACGTTCGTAGTTTTCAGCTTCTTCAATAATTTTTAAGGTTTGTGGTTTTGGTGCTCCGCTAATCGACCCTGCCGGAAGCATTTTTAGCAATAATTGGCCGAAGTCATTTTTCCAATTTTTGGGTAATTTTCCTCGAATTTCTGAACTGGTCTGCCAAATCTCACCTTTGGCTGTTTTTATCTTTTCTAGGTATCGAAACTTTGTAACGGTAACGTCTTTTGCTACAATTGAAAGGTCGTTTCGAATTAGGTCAACTATGGTATTGTGCTCTTGTTGTTCTTTCGCATCGTTCAATAAATCTTCCCCTGCTCCTTCTAATGTTGCATCTATCGTACCTTTCATGGGGTATGCGTAGATATATCCCTTCTTTATTTTAATAAAACACTCAGGTGAAAAACAAACGAATTCATTTTTATAAAGCAATTTGTATCGTGCTTTGGCTTTAAAGAAAACAAGCTTTAAGTCGATGGGCGAGGTAATTTTACTGGGAAAGGTGAGGTTGACCAAAAAACTGTTTCCGCTTTTTAGATTTTGGACTACTTTTTCAAAACCTGTCAAATAAGATTTAAAGGGAAAAGGATTTACTTCTAAAGAAGGTACGCTTGATGTTTTGGGCTTATAGTTTGTAGGATGGTTGAGAACGCCATTAATTTCGAACAAAATGCCTTGTTCCAATGCTTCCTCATAGGTGTAGACCAGGGTTTCAGATAGGTCAAAGCTGATGATAAAGAAAAAAGGCTTCTTTTGCTCAAGAAACCTTTTTGTTTTTTCGATAAAATCAACTTTGGACATACACTTACTTATCGATGTATGGTCTGTAACCTATCAGGACCAACTGATACTATTTTAATCGGTACTTCCAATTCTTTTTCAAGGTACTCGATGTAAGCATTCAGGGCGCTTGGCAGTTCTTCGGCCTTGGTCATTTTGGTCAGGTCATTTGACCAACCCTTTAGTGCGGTGTATTTCGGAACCACATTGTTTTCT
>CAYNUM010000444.1:0-2835 GCA_964400025.1 uncultured Croceivirga sp. | reverse complement strand
AAATCGCAGAAATAGAAAGAAAGATATACACCAGAATGAAGATGATCAATCAAGTGTGGTACCAGAAATAAATATTGTCACAGAAGAAATAGTAGAAGAAGCAGTAGATTTAAACATTAATACAGAGGAAAATAGTGCAGTATCAGATAACTTGAATGAACAAATTTTAAACAATAACATTGAAAATTGTCGTTTTGAGAAACGTAATACTGGTTGCAACTTTCTTTTTTCTGTGGATATCATCGCAATTGACCCCAGCGTTTCAGGACTATCTGGCGTATGCGCTAATCTTATCTTTCGGGGTTTTACATGGTGCGAATGATATTACGCTTATAACTACTATCTCTAAAGAAAATCAAGGAATTAAACGAGTTTTTGTAGCTTATTTAGGAGCAATGGCTTTCGTCACGCTTTTCTTTTTGATATCAAAAGCACTGGCTTTATTGTTTTTTATAGTAATCAGTGCATATCATTTTGGAGAACAACATTACGGGCAATCATTGGTCAAGAAAACCAATCTGAGGTTTGCACTATTCTTAAACTATGGATTAGTAATATTGTTTATGATATTCTCAATAAAAATAAACAAAGTTATTTCGGTGATATATGACGTTACATCCTTGCTAATTCCCGAAATTGTATTTCAAATTGTCTTTGTGGTAGTCAGCATGACCAGTTTAATCCTAACTATACATCTGGTTAGAAAAGAAGTTTTGAAGATTAATCCACTCAAAGAACTTTTTTATCTAGTGATTTTAGCGCTGGTGTTCGCTAACTCCTCTTTGATATGGGGTTTTGCGACTTATTTTATATTATGGCATAGTTTACCTTCATTAAACGAGCAGCTTAGTTTTATTTACGGAAAGGCAAGCGCAAGGAACTTTTTTAAGTATGTGAAGTCTTCGGCCTTATACTGGTTTGTTTCTATAGCTGGCTTGGCATTATTGTATTGGTTGTTGAAAGACCAAGTAGATTATTTCATTACAGTGGTGCTTTATGTCTTGGCGGCAATCACCTTTCCTCACGTGGTGGTTATGTCCAAAATTGAGGCTATCAGAAATTCACCCGAAAGTTAAAGTTGGGGGTTAATCCCAATGAGGTATTGTCCACTCGCTCTATTTCATTTTGTTCGGAAACCCGATAATATCGATTAAGGATATTTTCACGGTCTGTAAGGTTCAACAGTGAAATTCCAATATTTCCCTTGACGCTTCTACCCATATCAATAGAATAAGTTGCAGAACCATCAATCCTAAAATATTCGGGCAATCGACTACTGTTCGGTTCTTCAAAATTAATTCGGGCAGGGAAGAAGCTGGTGTCTAATGATTCCCCATCTTGAGGTTCAGTAAATGGTTTTCCAGTTCTATAATTTAGACCAATACCCAATCTTAAGTTTCCAATTTCGTAGGTTCCCGCGACCGTGACTGTGTGCCTTATATCTAAATTGTTTGGAAAAACTGAAGGAACGATACTGTCATAGGTGTAGTCATTTTTGTTATAGGTATAGCTCAACCAAGAACTATAATTATCCCCTTTTTGATTGATAAGAAGTTCCACACCTTTCACCTCATAACTTCCCAGCTCTCCATTGAACTGATTTTCATTTTGAAAGCCTTGGGTGCGAGTACTTACTCCATCCACTTTTTTGTAGAAGGCCTCAACGCCCATATAAAATTGATTTTTTGCATAATTGATTCCAGCAGAAACTTGTTTGCTCTGGGTCAAGGGTAGATTATCTTCGTTGGACAAGGTCCATCGCCGTTTTTCAATCCCTAGAAAATTTTGTTCTAAATCGATGACCTGATTAGTACTCTGGCTTTTGAATTCGCCTAGGAATTGAGCCCTTAAATAATTGGCCAAACGGAAATTGAGGTTGAGCCGAGGTTCAATTAAAAAACGATTGAACGAACCTCCAAATGACCCGAGATTTTCGATATAGTTTGCCCTAAGGCCTGCACTTGCAAAAAAGGAGTCTCCGCTATTTTTGAAATCAATCTGGGTAAAGGGCGCCTGTATACGAATGATATCTTTGCTAATGATGTCAAAAGCTGGTTCTGTATTGAAAATTTGATTGGTGATACCGGTTTCTATATACTGATACCCATTTTTCCATAGTATGTTTTTTGAAACGATAAAGTTGGAATTGATTTTCAGCGACCGTTCTTCAACGATATTCTTTTGGTCTAACCGCTGTACCTGATTTGGAAAGAAACTTTGGGCATCCAAATCGTATTGGGTGAAATAAAGGTTGGCGTGGGTCGAAAAACGGTCTGACCAGTCGGCATACCATTGTAAACCTGCGGCCAGATTGGTTTGGTCTAAAAAGCTTCTAGAGGTTTCATTGGCATCTGTGTTCGTTTGCTCAAAGTCAAGATCATTGTCAATAGCGATGAAACTAAGACGGAACTTTTGGTTTTCATTGAAGTCATAGAGTATTTTTCCGGAGAAATCATAGAATTTGAAATTCTCCTCCTGTTGCGGGTTTTCATTGACTTCTTGATTTAGCTCGTTTCGTATTTCGGTATCTTGAAAAGCCCTATCCCTAAAATTTCCATACACTGGGGTTTCCAAAAAGTCGGTGGTTGATCGACGCGCAGAGAATTGAAAGGCAAGGTTATCGTTTAGTGGTAGTTGCCCAAATACATCACCACTAATAAAATTAAATCCTGCACCACCAAAGAATTCATCTTCAATGGTGTTTTTGGTCTCCATACTGATGACCCCACTCACCCCATCACCATATTGCGATGGGGTACCATTTTTGTAGATGGAGACCTTTTCGGTGAGGTAGGGGTTAAAGGCAGAAATCAATCCAAAGAAGTGACCCGACTG
>CAYNUM010000443.1:0-2846 GCA_964400025.1 uncultured Croceivirga sp. | reverse complement strand
CATCGCGCATATCGCCTTTATCCCATTTCACGGCAACATCAATCATACGTTTGATATTGTTACCGTAAAAACGATACTTTGGAAAATTCTGAGGATATTCCAAAGGTTCAGGCCGTTGTTGTAATACCTCCTTGGAAGTAATTGGAAAAGGAGAATCCACATCCAATTTGAAATCCGACATGATAAAGAGCTGATCCCATAATTTATGCTGAAAGTCAGGCACATCCCTTAAATGTGGCTGCAAATTGCCCATAACGCTAATAATGGATTTGGCAACTTTATTGCGCTCTTCACGGTCTTCAATTGACACCGCATGGTCAACCATTTTTTGGAAATGACGCCCGTATTCAGGAATGTGCAAAGGAGAGCGCTCCGTATTGTATTCGAGGTTGTCTACTAAATTCAAGTTGAAATTTTTAGGAAGTAAATATGATGCAAAATACTAAAAATATAGGTTTGGCGTCCATTAAAGGGATATGATTCCCTCAATGACCGATACTTCTTTATATTTTTTTATCACTTCATCCGGATTCTCGAAATTCACGGTAATCGAAACACTGGTGTACGTCCCTTTTTTCGACTGTTTGGATTCTATGACCGCACCATCATTATCAAATATCTTGTGAATGGCCTTTATCTTGTCTTCATCGGTTGGAACGATAAACTTATAGAGGTAATTAGAGGGCCATTTGCTATTCTCCCAAAGTTGTTCTTTAAGGCGATCGTAGAATTCTTGAGAGTTTTTCTTTTCCATAACCTGCTTTTTGCAAAGATAGCGGGAATGAGAGAATTTACTATTCCGCGTCAAGCCTTAAATTTGCCTACCAATTCGAATCTGTGTCACAAAAAAGAGTTGTCATTACGGGTGCCCCTGGAACGGGGAAAACAGTGGTCATCAAAGAACTTGAAAGTCTTGGTTATTTCTGCTATCATGAAGTGATACGTGATATGACGGCTGCAGCCAAAAAAATGGAAACCCAACAGGAAAAAGTTTCCAATCCATTGGTTTTTGTAGATGATCCAATGGAATTCAACCGTCAACTCTTGAATGGTAGAAAAAAACACTTCGAGCATTCAGGGCAGAACGATGTACCCATAAGTTTCTTTGACCGTGGCATTCCCGATGTTTTGGCCTACATGGACTATTTTGACCAAAAATATCTCGCTTATTTTGAAGATTATAGTCGTGACTATCGTTACGACCACATATTTATTTTACCTCCCTGGAAGTCAATCTACAAAACAGACAATGAGCGATTAGAGACCTTTGGGGAAGCGAAAGAGTTGCACCACCATCTTTTTGACACCTATCAAAGGTTTGGATATGAACCAATTGTGGTTCCAAAAACTACTATTGAAAAAAGGGCCGCCTTTATTGTTGAAACCATCGGTAAATGAATAAATCACCGCTTGAAATACTTAAAAAGCACTGGGGTCATACAGGTTTTATTGGCAAACAAGGTGATATTATTCAATCGGTTTTAGAGAAAAATGATGTTTTGGCACTCTTGCCCACTGGTGGCGGTAAATCGGTATGCTACCAGGTGCCTGCCCTAATCAGTGATGGTATTTGCATAGTGATTTCTCCTTTGGTCGCATTGATTGAAGACCAGGTTCAAGCCTTGAAAGCAAAAGGGATAAAAACGATAGGCATAACAGGAGGTATATCCCAAAAGGAGTTGGATATACAACTGGATAATTGTATTTACGGGGATATTAAATTTTTATATCTATCGCCAGAACGGCTGTTACAACCGTTGGTTCAAGAACGTATTCAACAGATGCCTGTTAACCTTATTGCGATAGATGAAGCACATTGCATTTCAGAATGGGGTCATGATTTCAGACCAGCTTACCGTCATTGTACGGTTCTAAGGGAACTTCAACCAGAAGTATCGGTAATAGCACTGACAGCAACCGCTACAAGAAGGGTCGTCGAAGACATTTCAGCGAACCTCAAGTTTTCTGAATCAGTAATTCACCTAGATTCTTTTGAAAGAAAGAATCTGAAATTTAGCGTAGTTAACAAACAGGATAAGAATTACGCCCTCTCTGAACTTCTTAAAAATATAAAAGGAAGTGCTATTGTTTACACGCGAACCCGAAAGGAAACCGTACTCCTTTCAAACAAATTAAATACCATAGGTATCGGTTCAGAATTCTTTCATGGAGGATTGACCAGTGTGGAAAAAAAGGAAAAGCTCAAATCTTGGTTGAATAACAAACCACAGGTCATGGTAGCAACCAATGCCTTTGGCATGGGGGTCGACAAACCTGATGTTCAAATTGTAGTACACCTAAATTTACCCAATAGCATTGAAAACTATTATCAAGAAGCTGGAAGGGCAGGTAGAAATGGGGAACATGCCAAATCAGTCTTAATCATAACCCAAGATGATTTAGAACATGCTAAAACCCAATTTTTGCATGGGCTACCAGATATTGAGTTTACAAAAACACTCTTCAAAAGACTAAACACCTATTTTCAGATAGCTTATCAAGAAGGGGAAAACCAAGAGTTCTTCCTAAACTTTAATACTTTCTGTGCGCGCTACGATTTACCTCCTGGCAGAAGCTATAGTGCCCTGAAATTATTGGATCAGAATGGTATAATATCCCTTTCTGAAAATTCAAAAGAGGTAAATACCATATTTCTTGTTGCCAAAAAAGAAGAACTCTTCAAATGGATTGAACAACATCCTAAAATGGGTCAAATAGTTCAGGTGTTATTGCGAACTTATGGCGGACTATTTGAATTTGAAACAAAAATCAATTCGGTGCTTTTGGCTAAAAAGAGCAATCAACAACAATCAGATATTCATAAAGCTTTTCAAAAGCTTGAGAAA
>CAYNUM010000442.1:0-2877 GCA_964400025.1 uncultured Croceivirga sp. | reverse complement strand
CCCAGTTTCTACCTAAAATAGGATTATAGCCAAAGGCTTCCATACCATGAAAGAATAAACCAATACCCCATCCGAAGGTTGGAAAAATGGCCCATAAAAAATCAGTAGTTCGAAAATTCAACCACCATAAGAATGGTATCACGATACAATAAGAAATAAGATTACCATAAAAGCCCTTAATCTGCTCTACCCGCTCTTTAGCCTTCAGATAGCGTTTTTCCTCAATATGGGTCTCTTGACTTTCAACCACAGAGATTTGCTGCGACAACATAGGCAAATGCGCGCTAAAATCCGTGTCAGTTTTAACGACATGCATTGCTCGGTCTGTAAGAATCGAATAGCGTTGTTTAATATTTTGAAGGCCGACGCCACTGCTCTTTTTGACGACTTCCTTGGTTTGAAGGTTATTGGTCACAGTTAACATACCCTTATCTTCAAAAACTTTAATATGCAGTGGCCGTGATGCTGTAACCACATTATGCTTTACTGCATTCTCCAACAATAACTGCAAAGACAATGGAACAATTTTAAAATCAGGATTTGAGGCTTTTTCTGGAATATCAAAAACAATACTGTCTTCAAATCGCATTTTCAGCAATCGCACATAGGTTCGTGCAAAATTGAGTTCTTCATCAACCGAGACCAAATCCTTATTTTTTTGTTCCAAGACATAGCGATACACCTTTGAAAGTGATGTTGTGAACTTTTGAGCCTGATGGGGGTCTTCCTCGATGAGGCTGGTCAATACGTTTAAGCTATTGAACAAAAAATGGGGATCCAATTGATTTTTAAGTGCATCAAAACTTGCAGAAGCGGTACGGGCAATTATCTTTTGTTCTTTTACTTCCCGTTTCTGAAGGGCACGATAAAAAGAAAAAGCATGTGAAAAAAGAACGGCAATTAAGGTTATTATTAAAGCTACCACATAGGAGCTTGCGGTTTCCTTTGCGGCAAATTCCATGAACGATTCTCCAGTAAAATAGTAATTGACCAAAAACCGTAATAGTCCAAAAGTGCAAATGGTCAGAACAAACGAACCTATTGCACCTATCCATAATCGTTTTTTCGGAGTCTCTTCCCAAGAGTATCTTAGATTGACCCCATCATAGTAGAAAGAATTTACAGCTGTAAGTCCGAAAGAGAAGACTGCGGCGATTATTAACTGACGTGATATACTTTCTAGGGAGTAATCACCATCACCGAAAATTACGATACTGAGAAAGGCAACGAAAACCGTTATTGATAACGAAATTCGTACAACCCTGGAAAAATTCCACATTCTAATTTGATCTGCACTCATCTAAAGTTGCTTTTGCTTGATCTTCACCCCATTTAGGATAAAAAGGTGTATCGTTCTCAAAGGTAGCGAATAGTTCCAGAGCCCTTTCAACATCTTGGCAATAGGGAGTGGTATCCTTTCCAAAGTATCGCGCCGAGCCCATGTCCCAATTCGCTTTAGAATAAACCACCCTTGGATTATTTGGTGCCATTTGTAAGGCCTTTGCATACAATTGTGTGTTCTTTCCTGCCAGTGCTGGCCCATAGGTAGCCCCATCATACGCCATCCATGCCGTATTAATCATAGCCTCTTGAACAATAAGTTCAGGGTTCTCGGGCGAAATGCGCTTCGCAATATCTACAAACTCCTTGGCCCGTTCCAATTGCTGTGTCAATTTCTGTTCGTCTTTCTCACCAAAGGAAGCAACAGTGTTGACCTGTGCAATGTAATAATACGGTATCCAATTATCTTCTTCGGCCATGGCAATGCGCTCAAAAAGATTTGAAGCCTCTACTATTTTACCTTCACCCCATAATGAAAGGGCTTTTTCCATACCCTTGGTATATTGATCTTGGGCTGATAAAATAGTAACCATTAAAAGTGATAAGATTAAGAATTTAGTTTTCATGACTGTTCGTTTTTTAATTTGGTTCAAAATTCGTTTTTGAATGTTTCTTCAGGTAAATCTTTTTACCGAATTGTTGATTTAGGCCACCCAACTGTAGGTTCAAAGATTATCTAGCTGATTACTCTTTTTATCATCACTAATAGTCCAGAACAAGCCAACAAAAAAGAAGCTGTCAGCAGGGGGTGTTATCGCCCTTCTATCAAAGATTCCATCTACATTTGGAGTATTGGCATATTGATAATTACTGATGTTATTAAAGCCAAGCACATTGTTGACGGAGAAATACAATATCTTTTGCTGGTCAATCAAATACGCCCAGTTTAAACTGAGGTTATTGAAGCTTTTCGTTCGTTCAGTGAGGAATCCTTCTGTGTTTGGATTATCATAAGGGCGTCCAGAACCATAATTATATGAGGCACCAACCTGTGATTTTAGTTTATTTACCCAAAGTTTGGTTACCAATGAAAAGTTATGTCTTGGAGCAAAATTTGGCGTAGCTTGTACTTGAAAATCTCGAAAATCACGTTCTGTATCAAGAAAGCTGTACGAAATCCAATAATCCAAATTCTTGATGCTCTTATTATCCCTCCAAAAAACATCCAAACCTGCGGCATAGCCTCCCCCTAAGTTGCTGAATTGAGAATCGAACTGTGGAAATTCAGAATCAAACTTTACCAAGTCATCATAGTCTTTGTAATACCCTTCAACCCTAAAGGTCTTTCCATTATCCAAATACTGATAATTCAAGATGTAGTGTGATGCTTTTTCGAACCCTAAGGATTGGTCAAACTTCAGCGATTCCGTCAATGGGTTTTGGTAAAAATCTCCATAGGCCAACGAAAATTGGGAATTCTTTCCACCCTTGTATGCCAACGAAATTCTTGGGGAAATCGTAAACTCATCCAAAACTGAAGTGTTTTCGAGACGACCGCCCAACTTAAGGGCAAAATCATTACTAAAGAAAATATCG
>CAYNUM010000441.1:0-2883 GCA_964400025.1 uncultured Croceivirga sp. | reverse complement strand
GGTCATGAGTAGTCAATAGAACAGTGCCTTTAAAGTTTTTAAGCGAATTGTTGAAGGCCGTAATGCTTTCAAGGTCCAAATGATTCGTAGGTTCATCCAACATTAAAACGTTCGCCCTTAGCAACATCATTCTGCTCAACATACAACGCACCTTCTCTCCACCTGAAAGCACAGTTGACTTCTTGAGCGCTTCTTCACCACTGAAAAGCATTTTTCCTAGAAAACCACGCACATAAACCTCTTCTCTCTCCTCTTCTGTTTTTGTGTATTGTCGTAACCAATCCACCAAATTGATATCGTCTTTGAAGTAGTCGTCATTGTTGGCCGGAAGATACGATTGGGTTGTTGTTATCCCCCATTGGTAAGCGCCGCTTTTCGGCTCTTGATTGCCATTAACGATTTCATAGAAGGCCGTGGTCGCTCTAGAATCCCTAGAAATCACCGCTACCTTATCTCCTTTCGCCAAATTAATATCAACCTTTTCAAATAAAAGGTCGCCATCCTCAGAAAAGGCACTTAAACCATCCACATTTAAGATTTGGTCTCCTGCTTCTCTTTCGCGTTCAAAGATTATGGCTGGATACCTTCTGCTGGAGGGTTTAATGTCTTCTACCTTTAATTTCTCCAACATTTTCTTTCTTGAAGTGGCCTGCTTGCTTTTCGCAACATTGGCACTAAAACGTTGAATAAATTCTTGAAGCTCTTTTGCTTTTTCCTCAGCTTTCTTGTTTTGTTGAGCTCTTTGTCTAGCCGCCAATTGACTGCTTTCATACCAAAAAGTGTAATTACCACTGAAAAGATTGAGCTTTCCAAAATCGATATCTGCGATATGGGTACAAACTGCATCCAAAAAGTGTCGGTCGTGAGAAACCACAATTACAGTGTTGTCATAATTGGCCAAGAAATTCTCTAACCAGGTAATTGTATCATAATCGAGGTCATTTGTTGGCTCATCCATTATTAACACGTCAGGGCTACCAAATAATGCCTGTGCCAGCAGTACCCGAACCTTCAACTTTGAGTCCAGTTCAGACATCATGGTGTAATGTAAATCCTCCACAATACCTAAGTTGGAAAGTAGTGCGGCTGCGGAACTTTCTGCATTCCAACCATCCATCTCTTCGAACTCTACTTGGAGTTCTCCTATTTTTTCAGCGTTTTCATCGGTGTAATCAGCGTAAAGTGCATCAATCTCTTTTTTCAGTTTAAACAAGGGCTGGTTCCCCATAACAACGGACTCCAAAACTTGATGGTCGTCATAAAAGTTATGATTCTGTTCTAAAACTGACATTCGTTTTCCGGGCTCCATATGAACGTGACCCGATGTGGCATCAATCTTTCCAGAAAGAATTTTCAAAAAAGTGGATTTTCCCGCACCATTTGCCCCTATGACACCATAACAATTACCTTGAGTAAAGGCAATATTCACCTCATCAAAAAGCACTCTTTTGCCGAATTGCACCGATAAATTTGATACTGAAAGCATAGCAAATAAAAATTTTTGCAAAAATAGCTAAAATTCATGCCATACTATCACCTGCTCAAAAATGTATTTTCACCCTACACAATCAAGGTTTAACAACATTTAACTGCACATTAACAGCGCACTTTTTATGCTATGGTTATGTTTGCCTCTGCAACTATGTGTATGAAGCGACTTTTACTTCTTGCTCCTCTTATTTGCCTTTTCTCTTGTATGGAGAATCAAAATCCCCCAGAAGCCGTCTATTTTGCTGGGGAGATTGTGAATCCTACGAGTGATTATGTAGTGCTTTACAGAAACGATGCCGTAGTTGATTCTGCCAAGCTTGATGAAAATAATATGTTCTCTTTCTCATTGGATAATATTGATGAAGGATTGCACCATTTCGACCATTCACCACAATATCAATACGTATATTTTGAAAAGGGAGATAGTTTAATTATCCGATTAAATGCATCTCCGGCCTATTTCGACGAATCTTTGGTCTTTTCTGGAGATAATGAGGTCGTAAATAATTTCATGATTGAAATGTTTTTGACCCATGAAGATGAAGAACCGTTGGTTTACTCCTACTTTACCCTTCACCCAAAAGACTTCGGAAAAAAGATAGACTCCCTTAGAAATCAAAAATTAGAGGAACTTGAATTGTTGCTCAACAATGAGAATATCTCCGAGAATGGTTATGCCGTTGCCAAGGCTGCAGTTGACTACAGCAGTTATCTCTACAAAGAAAAATACCCGTTCTACCACAAAAAGAAAACAGGAGAAGATACTTTTCATTTGTTAAATGACGGTTTCTACGATTACCGAAACGAGTTGAACCTTAATGACAATCGTCTGAGTTATTTTAGACCCTACTACGATTTTTTAAAGCACCATTTCGGCAACTTGTCCTACGTAGCTTGCTATTCTAATTGTAAAATGGGCGAGTATGTTTCTGCTGAAAGTCAGTTACACCTTAATAAACACAAAATGGCCATGATCGATAGCATGGTTACAGAAGAGCATCTTAGGGATAACTTGTTGCGCAATGTCGCTATGGATTACCTTTTGAAGGTGCACATGGCGAATGATGCGTGTGATAAGTTCATTGAGGATTTCGAAGCCCTTTCCAAGAACGAAGCGCATGTTGAGGAAATCAAACACCTATTAAAGGGTATAAAGGGACTTCAGCCAGAAAAACAACTACCTCATTTGGTTCTAGAAGATGTAGAAGGCAATTCAACCACATTAAAAGAAATTTCAAAGGATAGAAATACTGTATTTTATTTTTGGACTGCTGACCAAAAAAGACACTTTAGAAACGTCACTAAACGGGTTAATAAGCTTAAAAAACTACATCCTAGTCATAAGTTCGTTGGTGTCAATTTAAGAACGACTAGACCGGAATGGAACACCTT
>CAYNUM010000440.1:0-2895 GCA_964400025.1 uncultured Croceivirga sp. | reverse complement strand
GGCAAGAAATATATATCAAAAGACGTTGAGGTTCCAGAAGCAGTTGCAATAGATGAAATTAGGGCAGAGCGCATAACGAATGATAGGGGTGAAGAAGGAGTAGGCATCTTTTTGGATAATAATTTAGACAAGGAAGAACCGACCTTTTTTCGCTACGAATATGAGGAGACCTATAAAATTATTGCGCCCAAATGGGATCCTTTTCGACTTCGGGTCGTACGCCATGAAATATGTTACCCTGACCCCTTTGTTGTTGACATTGTAACCTGGGAAGATGAACGCAAAACATGTTATGGTGCGTCACAATCAAATAGGCTAATACAGGTTTCTTCTCAAGAATTGGAAGGCAACACTATTGATAATTTTCAGTTACATTTCATTTCCAGGGACAACTATATTATTTCGCACAGATATAGTATGAATGTAATTCAGTATGCTCAGACATCCGACGCATATTCTTTTTATGAACGTTTAGGGGATTTTTCTTCCTTGGATAATCTTTTTTCCCAAGTGCAACCCGGTTTTTTGGAAGGGAATATTTCTTTGGAGTCGAATCCTAATGAATTCGCATTAGGGTACTTCGAAGTGACCTCGGTTAGCAAAAAACGCATGTACTTTAACTATGAAGACTTGTTTCCGGGAGAACCTTTACCACCATATGCAATAAATTGTGCATTGGGAAATCCTCCACTTTTTGATAGAGGGTATCACTGTGAAAGTGTTGGGGTATGCGATGGCAACTGTAGATCACCGTTGATAGAGGCTATATGGGCAGGCCAAGTTGTTTTTGCCGCAGAAAATGAAGATGATCCTGGGAGACCTTTTTTCACATGGCCTAGCCCCTGTGGTGATTGTACACAATTAGGCAGCAATGTAGTGCCTGAATTTTGGTCTGAAGAATGATAAAAAGTAGATGTAAACATATTGTTTTTTGCTTCATACCCCTTTTGGGCTGTGTGGAACCTTTTGATATTGAAGCACGCGATACAACAGGTATTTTGGTGGTAGAGGCTACGATAACCGATGAGTTAAAAAAACACCTTGTTTTTTTATCAAGAACCTCAAATTTGGATAACGTCAATGTCGATGCTCGTGACACATTGGATGTAAGTAGGCCGATTGTAAGAACCGTAACTGAACGTATAAATCCAGAAGTCGGTGCAGACGTTACCCTTATCGATGGTGATGGCACCATTGTGAATTTTGAAGAAATCAGTGAAGGGGTATATCAATCGGAGAATCCAATTGCACTGGTAAGCGACCAAAGGTATCAGCTACAGATTTCAACAGCGAATAATGAAACGTATGAATCGAACTTCGAATCTATAGTGGGTAAATCTGAACTTCGAGATGTTTACGCCGAATTCGGTGTAAGCGAAAATGGAGAAGAGGGGGTTTTTATTTATGTTGATGGCACCGATGCCATTGGCCAATCCGATTATTTTCGTTTTAATTACGAGGAAACCTATAAGATCATAGCTCCAAATTTTACAGGAAAAGAATTGGAGATTATTCGAGAGGAACAGGTCTTTATAGAAGACGGTACTATTTTGTTTCCTGATATGAAAGTTGTGACCGTAGAGGATGAAGAACGCGTATGTTTTAATAGCGACAAGAGTAGAACAATCAACTTAACGAATACGAATAATCAGACAGGCAGTGACATTGAAAGACATATGGTTAGGTTTTTAGGAAAGTCCAACCCGATTATTTCGCACCGTTATTCGATATTGGTGGAGCAGTATGTCATGAATTCTGAGGCTTATAATTTTTATGAGAACCTGGGTAGTTTTGCCCAGTCTGAAAGTGTTTTTAGTGCAGTTCAACCTGGTTTTTTAGAAGGAAATTTAAGACGGAAGGATATAGAAAATGGGATGGTTCTGGGTTACTTTGAAGTCGCAAGCCTATCAAGGCAAAGGCTCTTTTTTGATTATGTTGATTTTTTCCCAGACCAACCCTTGCCACCATATTTTGGAAACACGAATTGTACCCGCACGATAGCTCCCGCCCTTGGTAATCCAGAAAGGGACGGACCACAGCCTTTAGGTTGCCCACCGCCGGCATTAATCAGGAGGGTGAAATCCAACGAGATAAGCTATTTTGGGGAAAATGATGAACCTGGGGAATGTGAAGGCCCTTATTTAATGACACCCAGCATTTGTGCTGATTGTACCCTTTTAGGCAGCAACGTGATACCTGAATTTTGGACTGAGGAATGAAAAAAGTTCTGTTCATATCACTTTTACTCTTAGGCCTATTCAGCTGTATTGAAGAGGTAGACTTCACAATAGACAATGCAACAGTGCCTTTTGTGTTGATTGTTGAGGCGCAGCTCACCAATGAATTTAAAAATCATGAAGTAGTTCTGAGCAGATTGGATAGTTTGGTTGATTTGGAAATTGATTCCATCTATAACCCTTTTATTCCTTCGACTATTCGAGAGATTGATAGAGATTTGATTAACTATGAGGAAGGAGCAAAAGTTTCTGTTGTTGATGCACAGGGCACCATATATGATTTTGAGGAGTCTTCTCCAGGTCGATATCAGTCTATGAACCAATTTGCCGCTGAAGTCGGTGATGAATATCAATTGTTCATTACCACAGTGGATAATCGCGAATTTAAATCTGCTAGTATGTCAATTGAGGGAGTAGCTAAAATTGAAGAACTCTATGCCGAAAAAGTGGTAACAGATACGGGAATTGAGGGCATTGGTATTTTCGTGGATAACACCACAGTTTCAGGTAATTCCAAAAATGTGCGTTTTAATTATGAAGAGACCTACAAAATAATATCTCCGCTATGGTCACCCCAGGAGTTCAAAATGACCAACTATCTTTCTTGCGCGCCCGACAACGGAATCTTGGCGACATACGATTTGCACATTATTTGTCG
>CAYNUM010000439.1:1443-2900 GCA_964400025.1 uncultured Croceivirga sp. | reverse complement strand
AACTGCAGCTGAACGAAGGTGAAAACAACGTAAAAGTGACCACTGGTCAAGATTGCCAAGGTATTTTTGAAGAGACTTTCTATATATCAAACGAATCAACAGTCTACCCCAATCCGTTTACCAATTATCTCTACATAGATGATACCAATCTTATTGGCGAAGAAATAACACTAGGTTTTTTCACCCTATCTGGACAATTGGTTAAAGAAAGAACTATTCAAATCAGCGGTTCGGCTATCGAAATGGACACTTGGAACCTCTCTCCAGGCATCTATTTGGTCACCCTGACTCATGGTATATCAAGACAATCTTTTAAATTAGTAAAACAATGAAAAAGCTGAAAATAGCATTTATTTTTGTTGTCTTGCTGATAGTTGGTTGCGAAGCCGATACAGAATTGACCCAGGCTATTTTGCCACCTCCTTCCAAAGTGGAATTACTCTTTCCTGAAGAAAATGAAGAATGTACTGAAGGAATAATCATCTCAGAAACCGAAAGTGAGGTTGTTTTTGATTGGTCAGAGGCAGAAATGACAGATGGTTATGTGATTTCATTGACTAATTTGGCCAATGGACAAGAACAGGTTTTTGAATCTGATAGTAGCTCATTACCTATTCAGATGCTGAGAGGAACGCCCTATAGATGGCGGGTAGATACTTTTCTGGAAAGTACTCAAGAAGTTACCCAGAGCGATGAAGAGTCCTTCTATAATGCAGGACCAGGGGTTCAATCATTCATTCCTTTTCCAGCTACACCAATATTCCCGAAAGATGGGGAGGTGCTGGATTCAAATGAAACTATAATAACCTTGCAATGGGAAGCCTCAGATTTGGACAATGATATTACGGAATATGATATCTATTTTGGTACAGAATCTAACCCACCGCTATTGACTTCGGGTGTTCAGACGAACTCATTGGCGAATATTGATGTTGAAGCAGGGGAAACGCATTATTGGAGAATTCTTACTCGAGATGCCCAAGGCAATGAATCCAATTCTCAAATAATCTCGTTCTTCGTTAGTGATTAGTTGATTTCTTCCTTTACCAACCCACAAATAAGCATTTTATCCCCGAAATACGGATTTCTAATTTCTTCTTGAAGACTTAACCAGTACGCCCCTTTGTTATCATCCGCCATTGGACAGAATTGTACATAAATGGTTTCATCGAAAACATCAAGGCCTCTAACCAACGCTATCAATTCTTGAGAAAAAGGCTTGAAGTATTCCCTTACTTCCCCAATACTTTTGGCAGATTGAATCTGAGTCATCGCTTGAGTTAATCTATCCCATGTTCCAGACTTGCAAGCGGGTGTTTTTGACATATCATCAAAGGTGGTATTGAGTGCTTCGATTTTTTTCTTCGCTGATTCAAAGTTTGTACCCACGAGAGCATCTTTTAATTCAAAATAATGGGAAAGAAAAACCTGTACTTTATCTGCCTCAGTGATATTTA
>CAYNUM010000439.1:0-1343 GCA_964400025.1 uncultured Croceivirga sp. | reverse complement strand
GGTTTATCAAAGTAGGGTTTGGTGTACACCACCGAACGTTTCCCTGTCCATAAAACCGCAGATTCAGGAATGGTCAATACATTGTCATTTGGTATAGCTGACTTCACTAAAGCATCAGCGAACATACCTGGTTTTAGTTCCCCCTTTTGATTGTTGAGTACAACACGAATAGTCGCAGTTCGTTTCGTATTATTTAAAATAGGCTCTATAAAATCTATTTTCCCTGTAAACTTTCGATTGGGTATAGCGGTCAATGAAATACTAAGTTCTTGACCCACTTTCAAGAGGGAAAGCTGTTCTTCATATGCGTCAAAAACACCCCAAACTGTATTTAGATTTGAAACTTTAAAAATAGGGGCGCCTTCATCATAAAAATTACCCTCGCTCCCCAGCACTTCGGTAACTGTGCCAGTAACGTCTGAGTACATCGGAAAGTTCATCATTGGTTTTCCGTCAGCAAGCATTTGCTCAATTTGCTCATCGGTCATTTTCCATAGACCAAGACTATATCTGGCCGCATCGTAAAGCTTTGGGTGAGATTCTCGATAACTTAAAGAGGTCAAAAGTTTATCTTGTGCTAAATATAGCTCTGGTGAATAGATCTTTCCAATCTCTTGCCCTTTCCATACTTTTTTTCCAACATAATTGGGATATAACTCATCTATTCTACCCTCATACAAGGTAGTTTGAATGGCATCTGTCTCGGCATTTGTTGTTATGCCTCCTGATAATTTTAGTGTTAACGCTGAAGGCCCTAAACTTCCAATTGTGGTCGTTTGAATATTGGCAAGCGCCAGAGCACTTTCGTTCATTTCAAACTGATCATCGGACAGCATGTCATCGCCATCTTCCGTGAAGACCAAATCCATTGCACATAAGGGGCAACTGCCTGGAGCATGCGCTTTTATTTGTGGATGCATGGAACAGGTCCACACCCCATGCATATGAATGTCATCTTCATCAATTTTTTCAGTTGCCTCAGAAGTATCATTAAAAAAGAAATAGCCCAGGAGAACACCACCTGCCATTAAAACCAGATAAAGACCTATCTTTTTCATCACCGTACTACGTAATGGTATTCTTTTTATTCAAAATTATTTCTTTTTGCCAACAAAACAGCAAAGGAACGACGAATAGCGTAATCAAGGCTATCAACATACCTCCGAAGGCCGGAATGGCCATTGGAACCATTATATTACTTCCTTTACCGGTTGAGGTCAAAATCGGTAAAAGTGCCAGTATTGTTGTTGCGGTTGTCATTAAGCATGGCCTAATACGCCTTTTTCCTGCTTGAATTACGGCCTCTTTAATATCATTTACGCTATCGGTTTCCTTGTTTTCAA
>CAYNUM010000438.1:0-2901 GCA_964400025.1 uncultured Croceivirga sp. | reverse complement strand
GTGTTGGCCCAAGTGGAAGATCATTTCAGCAAATACCGTATTTCAGACGCCCTAATGGCCATTTACAAATTGGTTTGGGACGATTTCTGTTCTTGGTTATTGGAAATTGTAAAACCGACTTATCAGCAGCCCATTGACAAAAAGTCATTGGAAATGGTAATCGGGTTGTTTGAAAACAACCTGAAGTTGTTACACCCGTTCATGCCGTTTTTGACAGAAGAGGTATGGCAACATATCGCTGAACGCGATGTTCAAAATGCCCTTTGTGTAGCAAATTGGCCAAAAGTTGCAGAAGTTGATAAAAAAATAATTGAAGAGTTTGATTTTGCTGCGGAGGTTATCTCGGGAATTCGAACGATTCGAAAAGAAAAAAATATTGCCTTCAAAGAAGAACTTCAGTTATTGGAACTAAGTTCATCATATTCGGTTTCAAGTATGGATGCGATTGTAAAGAAATTGGGTAACATCAATGAAATTGAAACCGTCAATGAAAATGTGGAAGGTTCTTTAAGTTTTAGGGTAAAGAGCAATGAATACTTTATTCCTATGTCAGGTGCAATTGATATCGAAGCTGAGAAGGAAAAAATTGAACAAGAATTGAATTATACACGAGGCTTTTTACAATCGGTTCAAAAGAAGCTATCCAATGATCGGTTTGTTAATAATGCTCCACCACAAGTAGTGGAGATTGAGCGTAAAAAGGCTTCAGATGCCCAGTCGAAAATCGAAACTTTGGAAAAGAGCTTGGCCAACCTCAATTAATCCTACTTTACCTTAACTCGATAAGAAATTGGTTTTATTGTGCTGTTTGGCAAATAAAAACTGTCGTTGGCAAAGCTCATTTTTGAAGGTTTCCTTTTTCACTATAGCTTTGATGGTGAATTAATTGCCACACCTTTGATTTCGAAAAAAGAATTCTTATTCCAATTGGTGTTCCATTTTTTAGTGCTCGCGTTTTTCGCGTACAATTGGTACGCCCAAGAGTTCCGTTTTGATCGGGTATGGTTCTTTTTAATGTTTGCTACAGGTTCATTGTTTGTTACCTATTATTTAATGCCAAGGTTTCTCTACACCAAAAGGTATTTTAAGTTTTTTGGATTTTTACTTTTGGTCATTGCCATTTTAATGCTTGGTGAAGAACTGGTTCTTGAACAACTGTTGTTTGCTGGTACTGACAGGGCGAGAACTTTTCCTGGAATACTACCAAGTCTTGCGGGTATATTGCCTGTCATGACCATTTTATCAGGTGGAAAGTTCGCCTGGGATTCCCTTCAAAAACAGTTGCAGATAGATGATTTGCAATCAACCGTTCAAGAAAGTGAACTTCAATTTTTACGTTCACAAGTAAATCCTCATTTTTTGTTCAATAATCTGAACAATCTTTATTCTTACGCGCTTGAAGGTTCGTCAAAAACACCCGAAATTATTTTGGAATTGAGCGGGGTACTCCGTTACATGCTCTATGAAAGTAAAGAGCGTTTTGTGCCATTGGATAAAGAACTGGAGCAGCTGGGTAACTTTATACGATTGTACAAAATGCAGATTGAAGATCGCGGTGAGGTTAATTTCAATACAAAAGGTGCCAAATCGGGTTTTGTTATCGCTCCCTTGATTCTTGTTGTTTTTATTGAAAACGCATTTAAACACAGTCAATCAGGTCAGTCATCCGATATTGAGATTTCAATATCTTTAGAAGTAAAAGATGCTACCCTTCGCTTTCAATGTGTAAACAATTATGTGGCTAACAAAGGCATGGAATCGGTTGCCAAGGGTATCGGACTTTCAAATGTGAAAAAGCGTTTGGAGCTGCTTTATCCTCAAAAACATCATTTGAAAATAAAAGAAGAAGGAAATTTTTATAAAGTTGATTTGACCCTTGATTTAGATGTCATATGAATTTAAGATGCATCATTGTTGAAGACCAACCACCTGCTCAACGTATCCTGCAAAAATTTATAGAAGATGCGGGCAATCTAGATTTGGGCGCAGTCTTTTCAGACGGTTTGTCAGCAATTGAGTTTCTAAAGGGAAATACGGTCGATTTAATTTTTTTGGATATCCACCTACCCAAAATTACGGGGTTGGAATTTCTTAAAAGCCTCCAAAATCCACCTCATGTGATATTAACTACTGCCTTTTCAGAATATGCCCTGCAAGGCTATGATTTAAACGTGGTGGATTATTTGCTAAAACCTTTTTCTTTTCAACGTTTTCTGCAGGCGGTCAACAAAGTCCCATTAAAACAAGCGACAACTGACCAATCGGTCGGCGGCAATGGTCCTAAACCAGAAGAACTATATGTCAAATCTGGTCATGATTATATTAAGGTAAATGCAAAAGAAATTTTTTATATCAATTCTGACTCAGATTATACCGAGATTCATATTGATGGTAAAAAAGTACTTTCAAACGAATCTTTGAAACATTGGGTCGATGTGCTCAATGCAGAAAACTTCATACAACTGCACAAGTCGTTTATCGTCAATACAAAAAAAATAGAACGAATTACGGGGAATCAAGTATTCATGCAAGGTGGTGGGGTTGTACCCATCGGAAGGGCCTACAAAGAACATTTTATGAATCGTTTGATTCGTTGACCATTACTTTTCAATGGCTTTGTTTTTTATCTTTAAGGAAATCCACAAAAATGAAAAAATTAAAACGGGAAGATGTCAAACAAGAAGTGTTTGACCTGTATGATGATTATGCCCATAACAAACTGCAACGTCGTGAATTTATTGAAAAGTTGTCCCTCTACGCTGTTGGTGGAATTACCGTGGCCTCTTTAATGAGTTTTATGATGCCAAATTATGTCGATACACTATTGGTCGACCCTAACAATCCAGATTTAGATTCTGAATTTATCAATTATGATTCTCAAAAAGGAGGCGGTGAAATAAA
>CAYNUM010000437.1:1162-2910 GCA_964400025.1 uncultured Croceivirga sp. | reverse complement strand
TATTCGTCTTCAAAAACTGTAGAGGAATATTCCGTTCTGTTCTTATCGTTCAGGGCATTCCATAGTTTCTGATCATCTTTTTCCAAGGTCGATAAATGGGTTTCCTTAGGTGCAAAAGCGTATTGCGAAACCGTTTCTTTATCGCCTCTATTGGAGACCACAAATCCCATTCCCTTACTGGGAGAGAAGGTCAGGGCAAAATCGTCATAACGACTGTTAATGCGGTCACCCAAGTTTTTTGATTGACCCATTTGGTTACCATTTACAGTTACCGCGAAGAGGTCAAGACCCCCTTGACCTTGACGGCCGTTAGAGGCGAAAACAAGGGTGGAACCAGTAATACTAGGGTATACATCGTCTTTTTTAGTGTTCACTTTTTTACCCAAGTTCTTGGGCTGGCCAATACTTCCATCGGCATTGATTTCAGAAACATAGATATCATATTTTCCATAGGTGCCTGGCATATTTGAGGCAAAGAACAACCGTGTACCATCAGAGGAAACGGTAGGATGCTTCGCAGAATAGTGTTTTGGGCAAACCTCCACCTTTTCAATATTCTTCCAATTACCATTGATATTTTCAGCTCTATAGATTTCATAGACCACCTCTTTTTTAGAGAAAATCCCGGTTTCTGGTTTTTGAGCAATGGCCTTACTGAAGTAAGCGACCTTTCCATTTGCCGTAATGGTAAGTTTGGGTATATAGGTATCGTCTTTCAGTAGTTTGTCCTTTTTCAGATTGTGCTCATTTGAAGCCACCGCCGACGAGGCATTCATAAAGTGCTCTGAGGGGCCGGGTGCTTTATAGTCATGCATTATAACATGAGCCCAATCGGTATTGTCATTATCGATTTTACCCAGTGTTTTGTTCTTGACATACACATAACGTTTGTGAAATTGTGCCCTTCGATTGTTATCTGCTGTGTTTGCCAAGAGCCTTTCGTACCAAAAAAGGGCAGACTCATAGTTTTCACTCAATAAATTAGCATTGCCCAGGTCTTGAAATATTTCAATTTCTGAATACCCCTGGTGCAATAGGTTCAAATAATCATCAATGCGTTGGGTAGCCTCTGCATCGCCGAAAATAGGTCTTGGGTTTGATTCTCCTTGGGCCACAACTTCAGTTGCCCCAACATGTAGCAAGAATGCTCCGATCATAAAAATTGTAGCGCTTCGTATCATAATTGTAAGATTTTGGACGTTTACTCTTACAAATTTCAATAAAGCTTCTTAGGATTCCCCTATGAGAAATTCACAGGTTTTGCCTTTGGTCGGGTGATTAATGCAGTTCAACGATACTTTATCCTACTTTCGTCGTATATCTTGGCTGTATTATTGACCTATATGGGAATAAAAAGTCCGGCCATGCAGCCGGACATTGATTTTTATAAGTTGGGTAAAAGACTAATCACTGGATAGAATGCTCAAAATATACCAGAACAACAACATTAATGAGGCAAACAAGCCTAAAGAGGCCGCTACGTGTTGATTTACATGGTATTTGTGCACCATGTTAGACGTCTGGTAAAGAATCGAGCCTGAGGCCAAAAGGACCATTCCGACACTAAACCAAAGGCCAAGGTCGAAGCCAAACAAAGTGCCTGCAATAATAAGCCCCAATGCAATAAAGAAGCCAATGGTCAAGGCCGAGGCTAAAAACGAGAAGTCCTTTTTCGTAATAAATACGATTGCCGATAGGCCTGTAAATAGCGATAGGGTCAAAATGGCTGCCTGATACAAAATATTATA
>CAYNUM010000437.1:0-1144 GCA_964400025.1 uncultured Croceivirga sp. | reverse complement strand
AAGCTCCTCCATCGGCCACCATGACTGCGATAAAAATCAAGGGAATGAATATAAAGGCTTCGGCCACAACGTAAAGGACCAAACCAGCATAATGCGTCTGTATATTATCACTGCGCAAGGCCAGTTTTTCCGCATAATTGGTAACCAGCATGAAGCCGCCCAACAACAATAACCAGCTGATACCCCCTGTCAGTGATATGGCCAGATTAACGATTGCTGGAATTTGAAAAAATAGGGTTTCAATTAAAATAAAGAGCAAAACCGCCACTGCCAAATGGACGTAGGTCTTTTTGTAAAAAGCCACTCGTGATTGTTGGTCGAGCTGACTGATAACGGGTAAGTTAGGTACTTCTTGGTTTTCCATAGATTTGGGATTTTAATGGTTCGTATCGGATTAACGAGAAACAAAACCATCGAGTGCCTGAATTCCTGGGTATTCGATAAAGCGTCAATTTTTTGGTTAAATGGTTCTATAGAAATGCATTTCAAGCCCTTCAAAAAATGGGGAAAATTACAGGGCCAATACAAAAATTACCGTTTTATAAATTTCAATAACCTGCCGCGCCGCTATCGGGTTGCGATGAATCAGAGGCTCCCGTCAGTAGTTGTTTTTTGGCATCATAGGTAATTCCCATTAATGCACCCATATTACTTCGTTGCCAAAAGGAATGACCCATACCTTCCAGAATTTTTCGGGTATCGGGCGATAAAAGTCCTTTTTCGTAGACTATTTTATCGGGCAGCCATTGGTGATGAATTTTCAACGCTTCAATCGCCTTATCAATGCGCATTTCAAACTCAAGCACATTCAATGTGGTTTGAAACACGGTATTGATTATGGTACGCCCACCGGGACTGCCAATGACCAGATAGGGTTTTCCATTTTTCCCCACAATGGTGGGTGTCATGCTCGATAACATTCGTTTTTCTGGGGCTATCACATTGGGTTTCGACCCTATTTGACCATTACTTTTGGTAACGCCTGGTTGCGGATTAAAATCACCCATTTCATTGTTGAAGATAAAACCAAGTTCGGAGCTGCCCATTTTAGTGCCGTAGCTATATTCCAGGGTATAGGTCATTGAAACGGCGTTTCCGAATTGATCCATTGTAGACAGGTGAGTTGTACTTTCACCGTCATAGG
>CAYNUM010000436.1:0-2916 GCA_964400025.1 uncultured Croceivirga sp. | reverse complement strand
CTATTGAAGTTGCTTTTGCGTCAACTTTGGTGGACAAAGGGCGGCAAAATTTCAATTTTAGCACTCGTTTTGAGTGTTAGATTTTGGTGTTTTCTGGACTTTCAGCTATTTTAACATTTTTCAATCCTCTTTTGATTTTTAATATAAAGTACTATTAATCAATAATTTATAGGGAATATGGATTTTTTTAGTTCTTAAAATATCCATAAAATAGTACCTTTTTATACATAGTACTGTAACAATTTGATTTTTGTGACGTCTATCTATTGTAATCAAGTTAAATCAATCATTAAAAATATCATCATGAAAGCAACGAGCAACAGAACAGTAACAGAATCAAGAACGGGTCAATACTTTTCAACCCTTAGTGGTACCAAAAGGTCTCTATGGGCGCAGTACCGCAATTTTAACCGCTAAAAAATAGATTTGTAACGAAAAACGTACAATTCAGGAAACGAAACCGACAATTCATAACAAACGTTTTTCAAGAAAAAAACAAACACAGCATCTTTGTACCATCATCAATCAAGAAAAATATAATATCATGAAAGCATCAATCAACAGAACAGTAACAGAATCTAGAACCGGTCACTATTTTTCTACGCTAAGTGGAACCAAAAGGTCACTTTGGGCACAGTACAGAAATTTTAACCGTTAATCATTTAAAAATTCAATCAAAAAACAAATCAATCATGAAAGCATCAATCAACAGAACAGTAACAGAATCAAGAACGGGACAGTATTTTTCAACCCTTAGTGGTACCAAACGATCACTGTGGGCTCAGTACCGCAATTTTAACCGCTAAGTAGCGCAATCAATCAAAAAATGAAATCAATCATCATCAATCAATCGACCATGGAATCAAAAAGGGCTGTGATGATTCTTAATTTTAAGAACAGCAAGCGGATTCGCTGGACCCATTCGGTACAGTACCTTTAAAATCAAACCTGTTTTACAGGAACTTGTTAGGACGGATAGTAATTACTATTCGTCCTTTTTTATTTAGTTGAACGTCAACAATTCAGAGGCATTCGTTCTTTCAAAGAAAATGATTTGATCATAATATATCGGGTTAAAGCGCATATAGTAGTCCAATGGATTTTGATTATAAAGTGCACCGATATGAAAGTATTCTATGCTATTTGCATATGCAATACCCCAGGGTTCGTATTGATTCAATAGCGCCAAATCAATTCTGAAATTAGCAGCTTCTGCGTTTGACATAACGGCGTTTAAAGTATTCGCTTTTGGTGCAGTGTTGATATTCTGCTCTGCAAGACGCGAGGACTGACTTCCTGAAACAGAAACAGCATTAAATGTTCCTTGGGAAAACAAAAACCCAATTGTCTCGTAATCATTACCTATTTGCAATTGCAGCTGTCGCCCGATAGCACCTCCAGCACCTCCATAAAGTGGGTCTTTGGCAACATGTGCATTATGTGCCCACAAAACTACGGGAGCATCATTAAAAAACTCACTTACCCAGAGCGTATTTTCTGCCATATATTCATCTCTATAGCTGACCGAAAAATCATTGTTGGAATTGGCAAATCTCACCTGTAATACTTGTCGGATAACACGCGCCAGATGAAGATGAAGTTCATAGTCTTTTTGTGAACTTTCATTGATTAATAAAGCTTGATTGACTTGTATAGAATCTTGTACTTGATCCAAACGTGATAATAAAGCTTCAAATTCAGTGTCCTCATAATTGGAGAAATCAGAAGCATCGGCATTTTCAGCTTCGCGCAGTATTGAATTGGCAGATGACGAAAAAGACGCACCGGTTTCCTGGAAATAATTGCGCAACAAATCAATGTTATGAATATTGAACTGAGCGTCGACTCCGAAATATTGTAATCTTTCTTCCTCTGATTTGTTTTGATTGTATTCACTCATCCATTCCAGCAATGCTCTAACTTCTTCTGTGTTCCACGTCCAGAAAATCATTTTAGTTTGCATCAGCTCCAGAATTGCTTCGGTATTGCCATTTTGTATGGCTTCATTAATGAACATAGACTCTCCAAAATCTGCTTCGATCGCGAAAAGACGATGACCATGGTTCTCAACCAAATACCTAAAGATTCTAAATTTTGCATTGAAAAATTCAGCTGTGCCATGCGTGGCCTCTCCAAGGCCAATAACTTGTTTGGAGGCGAGATCGTCCATAAAACCGAGATCCGTATCATTCCAATTCAATGGATTGGACCCAATAGGGTTATATTCACTTTCTAAAGTCTCCACAAGATTTGGTGCCCTTTCTATGGGAGGTGCGCTTTCTTGAATTATTTCTTCAGATTCCTTTTCACACGAAGCAAAAAATACCAGTATAGCGATTGAAAAAAAGTGGGAAAAACGGGACTTAAATATGGCAGCCCAACCAAGTTCTGAATACAGAATCAGTGTTTTCATTTTTTCATTTTTTAGTTAAGTTAGGCCACTGAAAAGTATCAAAAATCATACCAACTTAGTCTGGTACAATCAAAAGAACCAAGGCGCTAAGGATACACTGCTTTTATTTGATGGACATAAATTACAAAATGCTGTTTTCCAATTTTTTAGAATTAATTGGGGTCAAATAGTCGTACTTTAGGAGGGCGGTTCCCCAGTTAATAATTGTTCGACTTTAAATCGATTTGAGGTGAAAATTTACATTTTCGTCATCTTTTTATTGATTATTCTGGGTTGCAATCAAAAGGAACATCCTACATATGACTTGCTCATCTCCAACGTGGATTTAATCGACGGTACCGGGAACCCCATACAAAGCGGGGTATCCATAGGCATCAATAACGGAAAGATTCAGGTCATTGAAAAAGGTATCCATGGTAGCGCAAAAAAAAATATTGATGGTGCTGGAAAGTATCTTATTCCTGGACTGTTTGATTGCCATATCCATGCCATTGATTATGAAG
>CAYNUM010000435.1:0-2918 GCA_964400025.1 uncultured Croceivirga sp. | reverse complement strand
GTTTGCTATAGTGCTTTTTGGTAAACTGTTCGAACGATTTTTCAATAATTGAAAGGGCAAGACCAATAGATGGTGTAGGTTCTTTTCTTCGCAATTGAATGGCCAAGCACTCATCTAAAGAACGCGCAGCTACCCCTGGAGGATCTAGTTCCTGAACGGTTTGTAATACCGATTCAATGGTTTTTTCATCGGTATAGATATTCTGCGTAAAGGCAAGGTCATCCATAATATCAGTAATGGGCCTTCTGATATAACCACTTTCATCTACACTACCGACCAAAAATTCTGCAATCGCCCATTCTTCATCACTTAGGTAAATCGTACTTAACTGATTGATTAGGTATTGATTGAAGGATATACCCGCCGCATAGGGTACACTTTTTTCATCCTCATCAGCACTATAATTGCTTACTTGAGTGCGATAATCCGGAATTTCGTCGTCACTCAAGTATTCATCGATGTTAATATCCTCTGCAGAAATGGTCTCACTATCCTGGTGATCATCATAAACATCCTCATAGGCATCGTCTAAAGTACTCGACTCTTCCTTTCCACTTTCCAGTGCAGGGTTCTCCTCTAATTCTTGTTTTAATCGTTGTTCAAAGGCCTGCGTAGGCAATTGAATCAACTTCATTAATTGAATTTGCTGAGGAGATAGTTTTTGTGAAAGTTTGAACTGTAAGTGCTGCTTTAGCATTGGGCAAAGAGTTCGGTTATTCTAAGTTAAAGAATAGAATTTAAAATTCTGCACTTTGTGGTGTTCTTGGAAAAGGAATGACATCGCGTATGTTGCCCATTCCCGTTGCAAATAGTACCAATCGCTCAAAACCAAGACCAAATCCACTATGAACTGCTGTGCCAAACTTACGTAAATCCAAGTACCACCAAAGTTCTTCTTCGGGAATATCAAGTGCAGCCATTTTTTCTTTCAGAACTTCCAAACGTTCTTCACGCTGTGAACCACCTACAATTTCACCGATGCCCGGGAACAAGACATCCATGGCCCTTACTGTTTTGCCGTCCTCATTTAGACGCATGTAAAAGGCCTTAATGGTAGCTGGATAGTCAAAAAGAATGACTGGGCACTTAAAGTGTTTTTCCACCAGAAAGCGTTCATGCTCGCTCTGTAAATCAGCGCCCCATTCATCAATGGGATACTCAAACTTCTTCTTTTTGTTCGGTTTGGAATTTCTCAAAATATCAATGGCCTCAGTATAACTGACCCGCTTAAAGTTATTTTCAACAACAAAACGTAACTTTTCCAATAGCGCCATTTCGCTTCGTTCTGCTTGTGGTTTTGACTTTTCTTCGTCCAATAACCGTTTTTCCAAGAACTTTAAGTCGTCTTCACAATGCTCAAGCACATAGTTCAAAACACCTTTTATAAAGTCTTCGGCTAGGTCCATGTTGTCGTTGAGGTCGTAGAAGGCCATTTCGGGCTCAATCATCCAAAATTCAGCCAAATGACGTGAAGTATTTGAGTTCTCAGCCCGGAATGTCGGGCCAAAAGTATAAACCTTGCCTAGCCCCATGGCATATGCCTCGGCCTCTAGTTGCCCAGACACGGTAAGGTTCGTTTCCTTACCAAAAAAGTCTTCCTTATAGTTGATTTCTCCCTCCTCGTTCAAAGGCGGATTTTTAGCATCCAAGGTTGTCACTCGAAACATTTCTCCAGCGCCTTCAGCATCCGAGCCAGTAATTATAGGAGCGTGCATATAATAAAAGCCATTCTTTTGAAAATATTGGTGAATGGCAAATGCCAATGCCGAACGCACGCGCATCACCGCCGAAAACGTATTGGTTCGTACTCTCAAATGTGCCTTCTCTCTCAGGAATTCAAGTGAGTGTTTTTTAGGCTGTATCGGATAAGTTTCAGCATCTGCCTCGCCGTGTATTAATATACGTGTGACTTGAATCTCGACCGTTTGACCGCGACCTTGACTTTCAATCAAGTTTCCTTTAATCTCCAAAGCCGCTCCAGTAGAAATCGATTTTATTAAGTCTTCATCATAATTTTCATAGTCGACGACGCATTGTATATTATTGATGGTCGAGCCGTCGTTCAGTGCAATAAATCGATTGCTTCTGAACGTTTTGACCCATCCTCGAACCACAACTTCTTGTGATTTTGGCTCCTGCCTCAATAATTGCTTCACTGAAAATAAATCCTTCATCGGTCTTCAAAATTAAGCCCCAAAGATAATTCTTTACCCTAAGTAGAACGGGTTATTGGAAAAGAAAAACTAGTTTGATTCGCTATCGACATCTTGTGATGGAAGAACGTCGATATGTGGTTTTTTGAATGTCTTTTTATTCGCAATATTACGCTCGAGCGATAGCAATAATGAAGGAAGCAAAATAAGGTTTGACAACATGGCAAAAAGTAAGGTGGCCGAAACCAACCCTCCCATGGCCTGTGTTCCACCAAAACTTGAGATTATGAAAACAGAGAACCCGAAGAATAGCACAATTGAAGTGTAGAACATACTTACTCCAGTCTCTCTCAGGGCATTATATACCGATTTTTTGATTTGCCATCGGTTCGCAACGAGTTCTTGACGGTACTTTGCCAAAAAGTGAATGGTGTCATCAACTGATATTCCAAAAGCGATACTGAAGATTAGTATTGTTGAGGGTTTTATGGGTATACCAAGAAAACCCATCAGCCCTGCAGTGATGACCAGAGGCAGAAGATTGGGAATCAATGAAATGATTATCATTCTAAAAGAACGGAACAAATACGCCATAAACAAAGAAATAAGACCTACGGCAAGTGCGAGAGATAATAATAGGTTCTTTATTAGGTATTTGGTTCCTTTTAAAAATAACAAGGCTTTACCGGTCATGTAAACATTGTACCGTTCTTCAGGAAAAATCTTTGATATAGATTTCAATAGGTCACTTTCTATTTCTTCCAT
>CAYNUM010000434.1:0-2924 GCA_964400025.1 uncultured Croceivirga sp. | reverse complement strand
GGAAATGGCAAAAATGCAGTTGGAAGAGTCTAAAGCGGCATTACCAAATTTAGAAGAAGAGATTAAATTCTTATTGATTCCTAAAGACCCAGAGGATGAAAAAGATGTGGTAATGGAAATCCGTGCCGGAACCGGTGGGGATGAGGCCAGTATTTTTGCGGGTGATCTCTATCGCATGTACGCGAAATATTGCGAAAGCAAAGGTTGGCGCACCAATATTATTGACCTAAATGAAGGTACTGCTGGGGGATATAAGGAAATCCACTTTGAGGTTACAGGTGAGGATGTTTATGGGACCTTAAAATTTGAAGCAGGCGTTCATCGGGTGCAGCGTGTACCACAGACTGAAACACAGGGTCGTGTGCATACCAGTGCAGCCACGGTGATGGTAATTCCCGAAGCAGAGGAATTCGATGTGCAAATTGACCCTAAAGACGTTCGTATTGACTATTTCTGTTCTTCTGGGCCAGGAGGGCAATCGGTGAACACCACCTATTCTGCCGTCCGTTTGACCCATGTTCCCACAGGAATTGTGGCACAATGCCAAGATGAAAAATCGCAACACAAAAACAAGGATAAGGCCTTTAAAGTACTTCGCTCACGTTTATATGATTTGGAATTGGCCAAAAAACAGGCTGAAGACGCTGCCAAACGAAATTCTCAGGTGAGTAGTGGTGACCGTTCGGCAAAGATTCGAACGTACAACTACCCGCAGGGTAGAGTGACCGATCATCGTATTGGATTGACCCTATACGATTTGCAGAATATCATCAATGGCGACGTTCAAAAAATTATTGACGAGCTGATGCTGGTTGAAAACACCGAAAAGTTGAAGGAAGCCTCCGAGATTTTTTAATGCCTTTTTTCGTTTGACCATCCTATGAAAATAGAAGCCCTGATTAAAGAAATACGTAGAAAGGAGTCCTTTCTCTGCGTAGGTCTTGATACCGATTTGGAGAAAATTCCAAAGCATCTGCTTGAAGAAGAAGACCCCATATTCGCTTTCAATAAGGCCATAATTGATGCCACCCAAGCCTATTGTGTGGCGTATAAGCCCAACATAGCATTTTACGAAGCTTACGGTATCACAGGTTGGAAATCGCTCGAAAAGACCATCAATTATTTAAATGAAAATTACCCCGAACAGTTCACGATAGCTGATGCCAAGCGTGGAGATATTGGTAATACTTCGACCCGTTATGCCAAAGCATTTTTTGGGGAATTAAATTTTGATTCCATCACCATCGCACCATACATGGGCCGCGATTCAGTGGAACCTTTTCTTGAATTTAAAGACAAGCACACCATTTTATTAGCCTTGACCTCGAACAAGGGAGCTTATGATTTTCAAACTAGAATGGTTGGGAATGGTGAACTCTATAAGGAGGTTATCAAAACTTCACTCAGCTATGAGGGTTCTGAGAATTTGATGTATGTAGTGGGTGCAACGAAAGCTGAATACCTTGCAGAGATTCGTGCAATAGCTCCTAATAACTTTTTGTTGGTGCCTGGGGTTGGTGCACAAGGGGGTAGCTTAAGTGAGGTATGTAAATACGGAATGACCGAAGACATAGGGCTATTGGTCAACTCCTCAAGGGGAATAATATATGCCTCAAGCAATGACGACTTTGCAACCATAGCAGGTGCAAAGGCCAAAGAACTTCAACAAGCGATGAAAGAACAAATGACGAATTAAACCAAAGATTCAAGAGCCTTTTTCAAACTCTTTGTCTTGGCCTCAAAAAAGTCATTCAACCTTGCATCAATTCCTGTTGAATTGGAAGCTTTCATTAAAAAGCGGTTGTATCTGTGTTCTAAAACGGCTAGTGCGCTGTTACCACTAGTAATTGGCTTCACCGCGCCAATTTTACAATATTGATTGTTCATAGTATAAGATTTGTTACTACAAATTTATATTTAATACGTTGAAAACCTTAAGAGTAGATGTGGTATACGGCTAAAAATCAGGCAGTTTGTCTAATTTTAACCAAGTTTTAATATTTGGTCGCCTGAAATGAAAGTTTGTTGGTGTTAATTTAACGTACATTTAGTAAAAATAGTATCGGTGCTTCATCACTCAACTTATATACATCCTGAATCTACCGAATGGGTCACTTTTGTGCATGGCGCGGGAGGCAGCTCTACCATTTGGTACAAGCAATTGCGAGACTTTAAAAAGCACTTCAATATTTTGCTATTGGATTTAAGGGGACACGGTAATTCAAAACCGAATCTTAAGGATGCCTTCAACGACAAATATACTTTTGACACCATTACAGAAGATATAGTTCAGGTTATTGATCATGTGGGTATAAAAAAGTCCCATTTCGTTGGGATTTCCCTAGGGACCATATTGATTCGAAACCTGGCCGAAAAATATCCAAATCGCGTTTCCAGTATGATTATGGGAGGGGCCATCATGAAATTGAATTTGCGATCTCAGGTACTCATGCGACTGGGTATCATATGTAAATCCATAGTTCCCTATTTATGGTTGTATAAGTTTTTTGCCTATATCATCATGCCTAGAAAAAACCATAAGGAGTCTCGACTGTTGTTCGTAAGGGAGGCGAAAAAACTCTATCAAAAAGAATTTATTCGGTGGTTCAGGCTGACCTCTGAAATCAATCCGTTACTGCGTTTCTTTAGAATGGCTGATATCAGCATACCTACCCTTTATGTGATGGGCGAGCAAGATTATCTTTTCTTGCCTACCATTAAAAAGATTTCTTCTTCACATCAAATGGCGCAGTTATATGTGGTGCCCAATTGTGGTCATGTGGTCAATGTAGAACAGCCCGTAACTTTTAATGAGAAAGTTATTGGCTATTTAGGTGCTATCTCCCAATAAACAAAAAGCCAGTGCGGACACTGGCTTTTAAACTAACTAACTCAAAAAAATGCTAACTCAAATAACTCGGAAC
>CAYNUM010000433.1:0-2928 GCA_964400025.1 uncultured Croceivirga sp. | reverse complement strand
GTTGTATTGTTGGGCCCATCTAAAGAAATCAAAGAAGGTGCCACCGTTAAGCGTACACAAACAATTGCTTCTATCAATGTTGGCGAAGGTATTGTAGGGCGTGTGGTTGATACTTTAGGAAATCCAATCGACGGAAAGGGGCCAATCGCAGGTGAAACCTACGAAATGCCGTTAGAGCGTAAAGCACCTGGTGTAATTTACCGTCAACCGGTAAATGAGCCTTTGCAGACAGGTGTAAAAGCGATTGATGCGATGATTCCAATCGGTCGTGGACAACGTGAACTTGTTATTGGTGACCGTCAGACAGGTAAGACTACCGTTTGTATCGATACCATTCTTAACCAGAAAGAATTCTTCGACGCTGGTGAGCCAGTGTATTGTATTTATGTTGCTGTAGGGCAGAAGGCATCTACCGTAGCGGCTATTGCTAAAACACTGGAAGATAAAGGTGCCTTGGCCTATACAACCATCGTTGCGGCCAATGCTTCTGACCCTGCGCCAATGCAGGTTTATGCTCCTTTCGCCGGTGCTGCAATTGGAGAATATTTCCGTGACACCGGTCGTCCGGCATTGATTATTTATGATGATTTGTCAAAGCAAGCTGTCGCATACCGTGAAGTATCACTTCTTTTGAGAAGACCTCCGGGGCGTGAAGCGTATCCTGGTGACGTTTTCTACTTGCATTCAAGATTGTTGGAGCGTGCTGCAAAAGTTATTGCCGATGACAGTGTTGCGAAAAACATGAACGACCTTCCTGATTCTTTGAAAGACAAGGTAAAAGGGGGTGGTTCTTTGACTGCACTACCAATTATCGAGACCCAGGCAGGTGATGTATCGGCTTATATACCAACCAACGTAATTTCGATTACTGATGGTCAGATTTTCTTGGAGCAAGACTTGTTCAACCAAGGGGTCAGACCAGCAATTAATGTTGGTATTTCGGTATCTCGTGTTGGTGGTTCTGCTCAGATAAAATCCATGAAAAAGGTTGCAGGTACATTGAAATTAGACCAAGCGCAGTTCCGTGAATTGGAAGCTTTCGCAAAATTTGGTTCTGATTTGGATGCAGCTACCATGAACGTTATCGAAAAAGGACGTCGAAATGTTGAGATATTGAAACAAGCACAGAATGACCCATTTACGGTTGAAGACCAGGTGGCCATTATTTTTGCCGGTTCGAAAAATCTATTACGTGATGTTCCTGTTGATAAAGTAAAAGAATTTGAGACCGACTTCATCGAATTTATGAATGCCAAGCACAGAGGCATCTTGGATACATTGAAGGCCGGTAAATTAACTGATGAGGTAATAGAGACCTTAACTTCAGTTTGTAAAGATTTATCCAGTAAGTATAAAGCCTAAAACAATTTAAATGGCGAATCTTAAAGAGATACGAAATAGGATTGCTTCGGTAAAATCAACGATGCAGATAACCAGTGCCATGAAAATGGTTTCTGCTGCAAAGTTGAAAAAGGCACAGGATGCCATTACTGCAATGCGTCCTTACGCCAATAAGTTGACCGAATTATTGCAAAACCTAAGTGGAAGCTTAGATGGTGATGTTGGGGCAAAGTATACTGACAACCGCGAGGTGAACAAGGTGCTCATTGTTTCAATTACCTCAAACCGTGGTCTTTGTGGTGCTTTTAACTCGAACATCATAAAGGAATCCGTTTCATTGTACCATGGTAAATACGGTGGAAAGCAAGTGGACTACGTTACCATAGGAAAAAAAGGAAATGACATTCTTGGAAAGAAATTCACTATTGTTTCCAATGAAAGTAGCGTTTTCGATGATTTGACCTTTGAAAACGTTGCCAATATTGCTGAAGCGTTGATGTCAAAGTTCACCGAAGGTGAATATGATCGAATCGACTTGATCTACAACCGATTCAAAAACGCCGCTACGCAAATTGTTACCACAGAACAGTTTCTTCCTATAGTTCCAGTTGAGGGCGATGCCAACGCAGGGGCCGATTATATTTTTGAGCCTTCCAAACCAGAAATTGTGGAGCAGTTGATACCAAAGTCTTTGAAAACTCAATTGTACAAAGCAATTCGAGATTCTTTTGCCAGCGAGCATGGTGCTCGAATGACAGCGATGCACAAGGCAACCGATAATGCAGGTGAACTTAAAGACCAATTAACCTTGACATATAACAAAGCGCGTCAAGCTGCGATTACTGGTGAGATTTTGGAAATTGTAGGTGGTGCAGAAGCCTTGAACGATTAAATAAAACACTGCTAATAGCAATAGAAATAAAATAGAAAGCCTCACATTTGTGAGGCTTTTGTTTTTCGAACCAACCTATGAAATCCAAAAAAACCGCATTACTTTTTATTTTCATCACGATTTTGGTTGATGTGATAGGTATTGGAATTATCCTTCCTATTATTCCAGAGTTCATTATGGAGTTAACCGGTGAAGGAAATCATATGGCGGTGATTTACGGCATGTGGTTGACTACAGCATTCGCAGGAATGCAATTTTTCTTTTCTCCCGTATTAGGTGAAATATCAGATAAATTCGGACGAAAACCCATTCTCTTACTTTCACTTTTTGGACTCAGTATTGATTATTTGATTCACGCTTGGGCGCCGACCATTGTATGGTTGTTCGTTGGACGATTTTTGGCTGGTATTACAGGAGCCAGTTTTACAGTGGCCTCAGCTTATATAGCCGATATCAGTTCGACTGAAGAGAAAGCAAAGAATTTTGGATTGATTGGCGCAGCTTTCGGCCTTGGTTTTATCATAGGCCCTGGAATAGGAGGTTACTTTGGTGATATCGATATCAGATTGCCTTTCTACATCGCTGCCGGACTCACATTTGCCAACTTTTTGTTCGGTTGGTTAATGGTTCCAGAATCCTTAAAGGAGGAAAATAGAAGGCCTATTAATGTGATGAAAATGATTCCCGGTGTTTCT
>CAYNUM010000432.1:0-2930 GCA_964400025.1 uncultured Croceivirga sp. | reverse complement strand
AAAATTGATAATGTTAGGTATAAATATCAGGTGGTGCCGGGGGACACGCTCATTTTCAAACTCGACCTGATGACACCTATACGACGGGGAATCTGTCAAATGCAGGCTAGGGCTTATGCAAACGGTCGACTTGTTTCAGAAGCAGAAATTATGGCCCAAATAACAAAAGTAAAAGGAGATTGATATGAACCAACCATTGGCCTACGTCCACCCAGGAGCAAAGATTGCAAAGAATGTGGTCATTGAACCTTTTACAACGATTCATAACAATGTTACCATCGGCGAGGGTACTTGGATTGGTTCCAACGTGACTATAATGGAGGGCGCAAGAATTGGAAAGAACTGTAACATTTATCCCGGTTCAGTAATATCAGCCATTCCTCAAGACTTAAAATATAAAGGAGAAGAAACCACAGTCCACATTGGTGATAATACCACCATCAGGGAATGTGCTACAATTAACAAAGGCACTGAAGATCGAATGAAAACGGTTATCGGAAATAACTGTTTGATTATGGCCTATTCGCACATCGCACACGATTGTTTGGTAGGGGATGGATGTATCTTTAGCAATAACTCTACATTGGCAGGTCATGTCACCATTGGTGAAAGTGTGGTACTAGCTGGTATGGTTGCCGTGCATCAATTTGTTTCTGTGGGCAGGCATGCATTTGTTACTGGAGGTTCTTTGGTCAGAAAAGATGTCCCTCCCTTTGTAAAAGCGGCCAGAGAACCGCTTTCGTATGTTGGTATTAATTCTGTTGGATTAAGACGACGTGGTTTTACTTCAGAAAAGATTCGCGAGATACAGAACATTTATCGCATTCTATATCAAAAACAATACAATAACTCTCAGGCCGCCCAAATTATGGAGGCAGAGATGGAGGCCACCCCAGAGCGAGATGAAATACTTCAGTTTATTAGAGATTCCCAACGAGGAATCATGAAAGGATATTTTAGCAACAATTAATTATGGCAAGTACTTCAGATATAAGAAAAGGATTGTGCATCAAGTACAATAATGATATTTATAAAATAATCGAGTTTCTTCATGTAAAACCGGGAAAGGGTCCGGCCTTCGTTCGAACAAAGTTGAAAAGTGTCACTACAGGAAAAGTCCTTGATAACACCTTTTCCGCAGGCCACAAGATTGAAGATGTGCGCGTGGAAACAAGGTCTTATCAATATTTGTATCCCGAAGGAGATACCTTTCATTTCATGAATACCGATGACTACAATCAGATTGCCCTTCAGAAAGATGCTTTAGATACACCAGACCTTCTAAAAGAAGGTGAGGTAGTCACCATTATTTTCAATACAGAAGATCAGATGCCATTGTCTGTTGAGATGCCGGCGAGTGTGGTACTTGAAGTTACCCATACCGAACCTGGGGTAAAAGGCAATACAGCAACTAATGCCACTAAACCTGCTACCGTAGAAACCGGTGCTCGAATCAATGTTCCATTGTTCATCAACGAAGGAGATAAAATAAAGATTGATACCGCTACAAGTTCTTATCAAGAACGTTCTAAGGAGTAGTCAGAATGAAATTCCCCAGACCACATACTTTAGGCGAAATCGCCCAGCTCATAAATGCAGAATTTGTTGGCGAGGCCAACTTTGAGGTATTGGGCATGAATGAAATTCATGTAGTGGAAGCAGGAGACATTGTTTTTGTGGACCATCCAAAATATTATAAAAAAGCATTAGAGTCGGCTGCAACCACGGTGCTCATCAATAAAAAAGTGGAGTGCCCAGAGGGTAAAACCCTACTCATTTCAAACGATCCGTTTGCTGATTTTAATCAATTAGGGCAACACTTCAATCCTTTCCAATCTTCCTCCAGTACTATTTCGCCAACAGCTGAGGTTGGTAAAGGCACAATTATTCAGCCCAATGTTTTTGTGGGGAACAACGTGACCATTGGAGAAAACTGTTTGATTCACGCCAATGTCACTTTGTATGATAATTGCGTGCTAGGCAATAATGTAATCATCCATTCCGGAACCGTTTTGGGCGGTGATGCATTCTATTACAACAAACGAAATGAAAAATGGGATAAGTTTCTATCTGTGGGCCGGGTTATTATTGAAGATGATGTTGAAATCGGGGCAGGATGCACCATCGATAAGGGGGTTACAGGAGATACCACCATCAAGGCGGGGGCCAAGCTGGATAATCAAATTCAAGTTGGTCATGATACCGTAATTGGCAAGAAATGTTTGATTGCCTCGCAATGTGGAATAGCTGGTTGTGTTGTAATCGAAGATGAAGTTACCCTTTGGGGACAAGTAGGAGTCATCAGCGGAATAACAATTGGTAAAGGTGCTGTTGTTTACGCCCAATCAGGAGTGGGTAAAACACTTGAAGGTGGTAAAACTTATTTTGGAAGTCCTGCAGAAGAAGCAAGAAAAAAAATGAAGGAACTGGCAAGCCTTAAGAGTATGCAGGAAACCTTAAAAAAAATTGAAGGCAAATAGCTTTTTTGATGCATTTCAAAAAGTTATTTTTGTCACCATTCACAAAGCATAATTTATGAGCGTTCTAGTAAACAAGGATTCTAAAATAATTGTTCAAGGATTTACGGGTAGCGAAGGTACATTTCATGCCGAGCAAATGATTGAATACGGCACCAATATTGTTGGAGGTGTTACACCAGGAAAAGGTGGTCAAGAGCATTTGGGCAAACCTGTGTTCAATACTGTAGCAGAGGCAGTAGCAGAGGTAGGTGCTGATACAACTATTATTTTCGTTCCACCGGCATTTGCTGCAGATGCCATAATGGAAGCAGCCAATGCTGGCATAAAAGTTATCATTACGATTACTGAAGGAATTCCAGTTGCTGATATGGTAAAGGCCAATAACTATATCAAGGGTATGGATTGTACTTGGGTAGGTGGGAACTGCCCTGGACTCATAACGCCAGGTGG
>CAYNUM010000431.1:0-2959 GCA_964400025.1 uncultured Croceivirga sp. | reverse complement strand
TGCTTCGTTTCTTTTTACGATTGTTATTGTTTCGTGTAAAATACATAGTCTCCCCGTCAGGTGAGAAAGAAGCGGAGGCTTCATGTTGTTTTGTATTAACTGCCTTTGGAAACTTTTTTATTCCAGTAAGTTCAATACCCTCAGAAGAGGTTCGGGCTTCATAAAGGTCCAAAAATGGTTGGTTGTTCCATTTGTAAATTTTGGTTTTGAATATACCGGTATCGGCCGCAGAGGCAAAAACCACCCTTCCATCAGGTTTAAAAGTAGTTCCGAACTCTGAGTATTTTGTATTGATTTTCAGGTTCTTCAGTAAAATCTGTTCTTTATGCTTTAAAAAGCTCGGGGTGAAAGTTGAATTGTCGAAGTCCTTTTTGCTGATTACATCAAGTATTCGATCTGCATTTTTCTTTCTTCCAGCGCCTTTCAATGCATCTGAATATTTGAACAAATCATCTTTTGATAGAACATCACCATAATTATCAAATAGCATTTGATACCATGTTGATGCATTTTCCATATCTCCGATATAGTAATAAGAGTCTGCTGCCTTTTGTAAGGTTTGCATCGCAGGTACCGCGGAGGAACGCGCGAAGGCTTCACTGTAATTTTCAGAAGCTTCAAAATACCACATGTTATCAAAAGCTTTATCTGCAGACTTCAGGAGCTTTTTTACAATTCTACTTTGCGTATAATTGGTCCGATTCTCCATTTGAGCTTCAGGTGCATTATCTGACATCAATGAAAGTTCCTCGTCTACATCACTTTCGAGGTTGGATAAGGTTGTTTCTTGCGCCCCAAGATTTATAAATACAAGGGACAAAATAAGTAGGATGAAGGGCCTCATTTCTTTTAATTAAGCGCCATAAGAAAATAGATTGTTGCACTATTTCCAATGCATTGGCGTGATAATGAGCCTAAAAATAGAGTGTATTGCTAAGGCGGCTTAATTTTTGTTGTGAAATCAAAAATATAAGCTGTAAACTAAGGAATTCTGGAAAATTTAAAGAAGTTTGGCGGCAAACTAGCTAAGAGCTCGCACTGTTTTTATCCTCCAGCTTTTCATCTTCTTTTGAAGCATCTTTAAACTCCTTGATGCCACTACCGAGGCCACGCATCAATTCTGGAATCTTTTTTCCTCCGAATAACAACAAAACAACAACAACAATAAGAACGATTTGCCATGGGCCAAGCATACCTAGAAAAAACGAAAGAGCCACCATAAGAATGAATTTCATTTATTTGAGAAACAAAAATACAAAAAACCCTTGGTTCTTGCTGTTAAAGAACGCCTTCAAGCATCAAACATTGTAAAGGAAAGCATAAAACCTCTTGTGATTCATAAAAACTTTTACATCTTGGTGCTTTTCATAGAGATTCTCAAATCTAATTTATCTTTGCCCATATGGCTGCCAAGAAGAAGAAGGGAAAAGAAATTAAGAAAAAATTACTTCATAAGTACCGTTTGGTCATACTGAACGAGAACACCTTTGAAGAAAAGATTTCTTTTAAATTGAATAGGTTGAACGTATTTGTTACTGGAACCTTGTTCATTGTTGTTTTGATTGGCTTAACTACCTTGTTAATTGCTTTTACACCATTACGCGAGTATATTCCTGGGTATTCATCAACAAAGCTTAAAAGACAGGCGACTGAGCTTACTTATAAAACAGACTCCTTGGTAACCGTCTTAAATTATACCAATAGGTATTTAGACAATGTTAGGTTGGTACTTCGGGGTGAGGTTGAGAATAATGAAACCAATCGCGACTCCCTTTTTGAACGTTATAAACTTGACCCTTCACAGGTAAATCTAAATCCTATAGAACAAGACCTTAAATTGAGGGAAGAAGTGGCTTTGGAGGACAAATACAATCTGTTTGAGCGAAATCTGGAAAACCTTGGCAGCGTATTTTTCCCCCCGCTGAGTGGAACAATATCGCAAGGATTTGATTTGGAAAAAAAGCATTTTGCCATTGACGTCGTAGCGGCACAAGGTTCTCCTGTCAAGGCAATAGCCGACGGAACCGTAATATTTTCTGAATGGACTGCAGAAACGGGTTATGTAATCTTAATCGAGCACCGCGATAATATCATATCTGTTTATAAGCACAACGGTTCCTTAAGTAAAAGCCAAGGAGATTTTGTACGTTCTGGAGAGGTCATTGCTTCCGTAGGGAATACAGGCGAACTTACTACTGGTCCGCACCTCCATTTTGAACTTTGGAGAAATGGGAAGCCCAAAAACCCAGCAGATTTTATAGACTTTAACTAATATGATGTCGCTAAAATCAATTGCTGCCAAAATTTTCGCGGGGAGCATCGTTAGAAAAAACCAAAAGTGGATCAATAATCCAGTTGAAACCCAAAATAAGGTACTGAAAGAACTTATCGATACCGCAATAGAAACCAAATTTGGGAAAGACCACGACTTTGAGAACATCAAAAATCATGAAAACTTTACACTAAAAGTGCCTGTTCGTGATTATGAGCAGCTCAAGCCGTATGTTGAACTGATTAAAAATGGTGAAGAAGACATCCTATGGCCGGGCAAACCTCGCTATTTCGCCAAAACCTCAGGAACGACCTCCGGGGCGAAGTATATTCCTATTACTTCCGAATCCATAAAGTATCAAATAAATGCATCTCGAGACGCCATTCTGAATTACATTCACGAAACGGGCAATTCCAGTTTTGTAAACGGACGTATGATATTTCTTCAAGGAAGCCCTGAAATGGATGAGATTGCTGGAATAAAAACAGGGCGATTATCAGGAATTTCCGCTCATTATGTTCCCAATTATTTGCAGAAAAACAGATTGCCAAGTTGGGAAACCAATTGCATTGAAGATTGGGAGACTAAGGTGAATGCTATTATTAAAGAAACCGAAGAAGAAAATATGACGGTTATTGCTGGAATTCCTTCTTGGGTGCAGATGTATTTTGAAAAACTTAAAGACAG
>CAYNUM010000430.1:0-2960 GCA_964400025.1 uncultured Croceivirga sp. | reverse complement strand
CTGTTGTTCTGCATCAAATTCGTCGGTTGCTTCCACCGAAAAATCGTCAATGGAGCCCAACCCGATTAGGCTGATGTCATTATAGGCATCGATTTCATGATTGATTTTATACTGATAGTCCCAATAATTGGGTCGAAAAGGCAATCCTATGACCTCAAATAAAAACTGTAAATAGCTCCTCCGAACCGAGGCTAGAAAAGTGGTTTTAGATTCATCCTTGCCATTTTTGAATAACGGTCCTTCGAGGGTGAGGGCCGCTTCACTGGCACTTACTCTGAAGTTACCTGTAAAATTCCTGTTGTTGCCATTACGTTGACTAAACTGCAAGACTCCTGAAAGTGGATTATCATATTGTGCACCAAAGGCTGATGTCGATAGGGTAACATTGTCGATAAAGGAAACATTGATAAGGCCTACTGGTCCGCCTGCGCTTCCTTGGGTGGCAAAATGGTTGATATTCGGAATTTCCATTCCGTCCAAATAGTAAACGTTCTCGTTGGGTGCTCCTCCCCTGATGATTAAATCATTGCGAAATCCCCCAATCGATGGTGATACCCCGGGTAATGTCTGCGCCACTTGAACGACATCGTTATTACTGCCAGGATAGGTAGCAATCTCTACGGCAGATAGTGATTGGGTCGACAAAGGGGTTTCTTTAGGGCGGCTGATGACATTGGCATTGCTCACTACGACCTCATCGAGTTGTTGTGCAGATTCATTCAATGAAAAATTATAGTTTGGATTACCTACCGAGCGGATTAGAATGTTGAATTGAGTCTGCGTTTCATATCCGATATAACTGGCGATAAGGTTATAGGAACCAGGCGTAACATTTTGAATGCTATAATTGCCGTCAAAATCGGTTTGTGCCCCTTTTGCGGTACCCTCAAGATATACGGAGGCCCCGGCGATGGGAGCACCTAAATTGTCCTGTACAGTTCCAAAAATATCTGTTGTAACTTGTGCATTGACCATAAAGGGTGTTAGCAAGAAAAAGATGATGATGAAAGCGGTGGAAGTTGTATTGTTTTTCATTTTGTTTAAAAAAAACAATACAAATATTAAACAAAAAACAATGATATAATTGTAAATAAATATAATTTAGTGTTAAATAATTGTATATGACAGCTGTTTCACTAGTGAAGCAATTAGTCAGTTTGGTTGAGGAATTTGAGGGGCATCATGACCCTTCTACCTTGAATCTCACCACTTTTACAGGCTGGTTGAGTGGAAAACTGACGGATACTTCCGATAAAAACGAATATAGAATTACCGGGTATGGTATGGAACCAGAATTAGCCGCCCATATTGGTAGGTTGAGCCGTTACGCGAACAATTATATAAAAATTACTTTGGAAGAGTTACCCTTCGCCACAGATATGGAGTTCACCTTTACCGCCATCTTGGACAAAGTAGGAAAGACTGGTAAAACTGATTTGATTCGAATGATGGCTTACGACAAATCTTCTGGAATGAGCGTAATCAATCGGTTAATGAAAAAGGGGTTTGTTGAAGAGTTTCCCAATCCTGAAGATAAACGGGGCAAGCTCATACGCTTAACGGATAAAGGAAGGGCCGCAGCTCAAAAAGGGTATGAAAAAGTTCCTATAGCAGCTAAAATGGTAACTAAGAATCTTAGTACCGTTGAAAAACAACAATTGCTTTATTTGTTGAAAAAGCTTGACAATTTTCATTACCCTATTTATTTAAATGAGCAAGAGAGAATGTTTCTTTGATCTCTGGAATGTCTGAATCCACCGATATCGCCACATTGGGCTTTATCGGTGGATTTATTATTATGATGTGGTTGGGATAAAATTATGGGATTAAAAATGTAGACCTGAAGTATCGTCAATTCTGGCAACCAACCCCCAGCCAAAGAAATAGTTCGATACACCAATTAGAACTTCATTTTCGCCTTTTCTTAGCGGAAGCATAAACGATGTATTTTCAATTGAACATCTTCCTTTTGGCTCTTTCATTCCAGGTGAGCCGTAGTAGTTCTTGTTCTGATGTAAAGGTTGTCCGTTAATGAATACCCATACTTCATCACTGAACCCCATCTTTACCAACTTCTCAATGTCGCTTTCTGAGGTAATCTTTGTTTTTAGCCAGGTAAGTCGTCGCTTACCTTGTTCGGTAGCGCCAAACAATTCCGTAAGATTGATGATTCCACGATGTTTGGCCGAAACGGGTGTCCAAGAATTTGAATCGTTATAGTAGGCCGAGTTGATTACAACACCTGGGTTGGTATTAATTTGCTGCATAGGGTCATTTCCCGTCGGAAAGTCAATGGGTTGTTGAACTTCCCAATTTCTTAGGTAATTTGGGTCATTATAGGTCGGGTCGTAGCCTACAACTTCTGGTAAATCTTCAGTAGCGTTGGGTGTGATTTTCATATGGGCGTAGATAACATTGCCATTCAGCATAATCTTTCCAGATTTGGTGAGTCCCTCCAAAACAGGTACGTGTAAAGCCGCTCGCTTCATATTGTTGACATAAACCTTCATTTGATTTTTTGAAATGACCATTTTGATGTGGTTCCATTCATTTTCCTTAACTGCCGCCGCTGCTTGGTAATCATCCGTCAGGTCCCAAAGGTTTACGCCATCAATATATGCGGCGTATTGCATTCGATTTCTTGAGAGCGAATCTAAACTTCCAAAATAACGTAGGTAAAAGGTTTCTGAATTTCCAGTTTCTTCATCTAAATGAAAATTGATGCCAGGGAAACCTCGGCCTTTTATTTCAACATCGAATTCTATGGTCCCTACCGAAAAATCCATATCCTTTAATTGAATTTCATAGGCCTGGCCATTTGAACTTCTTACCGCTTTTGTTGATTTGTAGGTAATAAATTCAACGTTATCGGTTTTTGCAGCCCAGTACTCCGAAGTCATAGGAAAAGACATTGATTTCTGCGCGCTGACGCCCAAGGCAAATAGAAAAGTCAATATGAA
>CAYNUM010000429.1:0-2966 GCA_964400025.1 uncultured Croceivirga sp. | reverse complement strand
TGAAAACTTGTTAAAAACTGCCCTGTGGCTTAAATTTGTGCAAAACCACAAACGAATGAGCGGACTCATAAAATCTTCGCTAGCCCGAAAATATGTCATGGCACTTTCGGGTCTTTTTTTGGTCATATTTTTGGTATTGCACCTGACCATCAACCTTGCCTCAGTTATTTCTCCAGACTTCTTTAATGAAGCCTCGCATTTTATGGGTTACAACCCCATCGTTCAGTTCGCGATGCAACCTATTTTGATAGCTGGTGTCATTGTGCATTTTGTTATGGGTTTCGTTTTGGAAATTCAGAACAAAAAAGCTAGGGGCATTAGCTATGTGAAATATCAGGGTGGTGCCAACGCCCCTTGGGTATCAAGAAATATGATTTACAGCGGACTGGTTGTTTTAGCATTCTTAGGACTTCATTTCTACGACTTTTGGGTTCATGAAATGGCCTACAAATATGTAGAGTCCAATCCCGAAGACCCAACAAGGTATTACGCCGAAACCGTTGAGAAATTCGCCCCTATTTGGAGAACCGTTTTGTATGTAATCTCCTTTGTATTGTTAAGTCTGCACTTATGGCATGGTTTTGCGTCTTCTTTTCAATCAATGGGCGTTAACAACAAATACACTCCAGGTATTAAAAAGTTCGCTCAAGCGTTCGCCTTGATAGTTCCCTTGGCATTCGCTTTTATAGCAATCTACCATCACCTTAACCCAATAACACATTAATTATGGCAGTATTGGATTCTAAAGTTCCCTCAGGCCCATTGGCCCAAAAGTGGACAAAGCATAAAAATGAAATCAATTTGGTCAACCCGGCCAACAAAAGAAATATAGATATCATTGTAGTTGGTACCGGTCTAGCCGGAGGTTCTGCAGCCGCGACATTGGCGGAGTTGGGTTACAACGTCAAAACTTTTTGTTACCAAGATTCCCCTCGACGTGCCCATTCTATTGCTGCACAAGGTGGAGTAAATGCTGCTAAAAATTATCAAGGAGACGGTGACAGCGTATATCGTCTGTTTTACGATACTGTTAAAGGTGGCGATTACCGTTCTCGAGAAGCCAATGTGCACCGTTTGGCTGAAGTTTCAACCAACATTATCGACCAATGCGTAGCACAAGGTGTTCCTTTCGCTCGTGAATATGGTGGTCTTTTGGATAACCGGTCGTTTGGTGGAGTCCTGGTATCCAGAACGTTTTACGCCAAAGGTCAAACCGGACAGCAATTGCTTTTGGGAGCTTATGCAGCGATGAATCGTCAGATTCAACGTGGAAAAATCAAGTCTTACACTCGACACGAAATGTTGGATTTGGTTTTGGTCGATGGCAAGGCCCGGGGCATTATCACACGTAATTTGGTTACTGGCGAAATCGAACGGCATGCCGCGCATGCAGTAGTTTTGGCCACAGGTGGTTACGGAAACCTATTCTTTCTTTCCACCTACTGTATGGGGGCCAATGTGATGGCCGCATGGAAAGCGCATAAGAAAGGTGCACATTTTGCTAACCCCTGTTTTACTCAAATTCACCCAACCTGCATACCTGTTTCTGGAGATCACCAATCAAAATTGACGTTGATGTCTGAATCATTACGTAATGATGGTCGAATTTGGGTTCCAGCTAAAAAGGAGGATGCAATAGCAATTCGTGAAGGAAAATTGAAACCTACAGAACTTGCTGAGGAGGATAGGGATTATTATTTGGAACGTCGTTACCCTGCTTTTGGAAACCTAGTGCCTCGTGATGTGGCCTCAAGAGCAGCGAAAGAACGTTGTGATGCCGGATATGGTGTAAATAAAACCGGTGAAGCGGTTTACCTTGATTTTGACGCGGCAATAATGCGATACGGTCGTGAAAAAGCATTGACCTCTGGAATGAAAAATCCCGATGATGCCACAGTACGCAAGTTGGGCGAAGAGGTAGTTGAAGCAAAATACGGTAACCTCTTTCAGATGTACGAAAAAATTGTAGATCAAAACCCGTACAAGACACCAATGATGATATACCCTGCAGTACACTATACCATGGGTGGTCTATGGGTAGATTATAACTTGATGACCAGTATTCCTGGTTGTTATGCAGCGGGAGAGGCCAACTTTAGTGATCACGGTGCTAACCGATTGGGAGCTTCCGCATTAATGCAAGGTCTTGCAGATGGCTATTTCGTCTTGCCCTACACGATTGGAGATTATCTAAGCGACGATATTAGAACAGGGCCCATTTCTTCAGAAACTCCAGAGTTCGATGAGGCAGAGCAGAATGTTCGGGATAGAATCCACAAGCTAATGTCAGCCAACGGCATTAACTCTGTTGATTATTACCACAAAAAACTGGGCAAAATCATGTGGAACAAATGCGGAATGGCCCGAAATGAGAAGGATTTGAAATCGGCCATGAAAGAGATTGCCGAATTGCGAAAAGACTTTTGGGAGAACGTAAAAATTCCAGGCCGGGCAGAAGGTAAAAACCAAGAATTGGAGAAAGCAGGGCGTGTTGCCGATTTTCTTGAACTAGGAGAGCTTTTTGCTATGGATGCATTAGAACGAAATGAGTCTTGTGGAGGCCACTTTAGGGAAGAGTACCAAACACCTGAAGGAGAAGCCTTGCGCGATGACAAAAATTATAAGTATGCAGCGGCTTGGGAATATAATGGAGAGCCAAGCAAAGCAAAATTGCATAAAGAAGAATTGGTTTACGAAAATATTGAAGTAAAAACACGTTCCTACAAATAAGATTGCTATGAAAATTTATCTTAAGATTTGGAGACAAAAAAATGCCGCCGACAAAGGAAGCATGGTCGACTACACTTTAGATGGTGTAGAGAGTGACATGTCTTTTTTAGAAATGTTGGACGTGCTCAATGAGGAATTGATTTCCAAAGGTGAAGAACCCGTTGAGTTCGACCACGATTGTAGAGAGGGTATCTGCGGCACTTGCTCTTTAATGATTAACGGTCGCCCTCACGGCC
>CAYNUM010000428.1:0-2973 GCA_964400025.1 uncultured Croceivirga sp. | reverse complement strand
TGATACCTTGTTGACTTCTAAAAAAGGAAAGTTTTTAGTTGACGGTATAGCTGCTGACCTCTTTATGTTGAATTTAAAAGAGTAAATTGTTGGTCTGGTAGGGAGATGTGGATCTATAGTTGGCGTAGTAAATAAGAGTGGGATTTGATTGCAAGAATTACACATAAGAGTAGAAATTTCAAGATTGATTTATCCAAACCTTTGGATATTTCCATTCCGTTGCGCGGCAATGGTAAAACTGTCAATGCCTGGTACTTGGATCCGCCAACTATAAAGCCCCATGAACAGGACGGCTTTGTAGGTAGTGTAAAAGCTGGTGCCGCCGTAAATTTCAATGATATCTCATTCAATCCCCATTCACATGTGACCCATACCGAAACGGTGGGTCATATTCATAAGGTACCACATTCGGTAAACCAACTTTTGAAACAATATTTTTTCTTGGCCGAAGTAATCACATTGGCTCCTGAAAAAGTAAATGATGATTTTGTGATTTCAAAAGAACAGGTTCAGTATGCCTTGGGAAACAAAAAAAGAGAAGCGCTGGTTATGCGAACGCTGCCCAATACCGATGAAAAATTAATAATGAACTATTCCAATACCAACCCGCCCTATTTATTGAAGGAAGCAGCGGTGTATTTAAAGGAAAAGGGAGTAGTGCATTTATTGATTGATTTACCATCGGTAGATCGCGAAAAAGATCAAGGTAAACTAAGTGCCCACAATGCATTTTGGAATACCGATGGTCCGTTGAGAAAAGAGGCTACAATTACTGAATTCATTTTTGTACCCAATCATATTGAAGATGGGATGTACTTGTTAAACCTTCAGGTGGCGCCGGTTGAAAATGATGCAAGCCCTAGCAGGCCAGTGCTATATAAAATTGAAAATTGATGAACGCTCTTTTGAAAATTGAAGAATTGGGGTTGTTGCTGTTCGGAGTTTTTCTGTTCGAACAGACAGATTTATCATGGTGGTGGTTTTTTGGTTTGATATTGACTCCTGATATAGGTATGCTGGGGTATCTGTTTGGAAATCGTGTAGGAGCTTATAGTTATAATCTTTTTCATCATAGAGGTGTTGCCATTTTCATCTATTTAATAGGATTAGTGTTATTTCGAAGTATGGTTTTAGAAGTAATAGGAATTATCATGTTCTCTCATATCGCAATGGACAGGGTTTTTGGTTACGGCCTCAAATACAATAAGGGATTTAAGTTTACCCATTTGGGAGAAGTAGGAAAATAATCATGGATAGTATCATAATTGCTTTATTGGGTCTTTTGCTCGGTGCCGGTCTGATGTATTGGTTTTTTTCTTTAACGCGGACTAAAAGAAGAAAAGAACTGGTAAAACATCAAAGTACGATTATACTTGACCGTATCAAACGCGTTTGCAAGTTGGTTTCTGTAGAAGGTGATTTTGCCGAGATTTATAATTATGAAGACACTAAGGAGGGCTTTTTAAAGATTACGAGTAAGAAAAAGGCACTGGTCTTAATCAATGCCAAGGCACAAGTAGGATATGATTTGAAAAAACTGAAACTTTCAGCCGATACTAACGGAAAAAAAATAATTTTAAAAGAATTTCCTGAGCCGGAAATATTATCGATTGAACCCGATATTCAATTCTATGACATAAAAAATGGTTTGTTCAATTCTTTTGATTCTGAAGACTTGACCCAATTGAATCAGCAAGCTAAATCACACATTCGTGAAAAAATACCTGGAAGCGGTTTAATGGAAACTGCAAAAAAGGAGGCCTTACAGGCGGTTTTAGTTATAGAGAAAATTGTAGAAACTATTGGATGGACATTGGACTATTCCGCTCTTGAACTTTCGAACACCGATAAAATATATCTTGAAGAATGAACATATGAAAAAAGCAGCACTTATTTTTATGGGCCTTATTATGACGGGTACAATTATGGCACAAGACAAAACACAGGATAATTTTGATTCCAATTTTGCGCACGTGGTGTATTTCTGGTTCAAGAATCCAGATAATGAACAGGATAGGGCAACTTTCGAAGCTTCGTTAAATAAGTTTTTGAACTCTTCAAAGTATGCAAAGACCAATTTTATAGGTAAACCACCTAAAGCCGTAAGAGAGGTGGTTGATGATTCATTTACCTATAACCTTATTGTCACATTTGAATCTGCTGAGGCCCAAGAGAGTTATCAAGCAGAAGAACCCCATTTGGTTTTTATTGAAGAATGCAGACATCTTTGGGAAAAGGTAGTCGTTTATGATGCCAAGGGTCTTGGTAAATGAATGTAGAGCAGGTCAGGCAATACTGTATTTTCAAGAAAGGGGTTACTGAAAGTTTCCCGTTTGATGAGCATACTCTTGTATTCAAGGTAATGGAAAAAATGTTCGCCTTGATTGCGTTGGAAAGAGTGCCCCTTCAAATCAATTTAAAATGTGACCCTGAAAGGGCAATTCAACTACGTGAAGAATATGACGGGCTGATAATACCCGGGTATCACATGAGTAAAGTGCATTGGAATACGGTATATGTAGAGCAAGTTGCCCCTGATTTCGTTAGGAACCTCATTGACCATTCCTATCAATTAGTTGTGGATAAGTTGCCTAAGAAGAAAAAAGAAGAATTATCGGCTCTTTGAATTTGATTACATTATTGTAAGAAAAATTTTACTAATTTCATCGAAGGATATTTACCGTTCACCGAAGGTAATCCACTCTTCATCCCCCTGAAGCTATTTTTTGGTTTTATTTAAATCAATTTTGTAACGTGTAAAAATGTGTATTTGTGAAGGTTTTATTTATAGAAGATGATATGATAGAATCCATGAAATTGCAACGTGCAATTTCAAAGCTTCAATATACCCACACAATTGTTGAAGCTAAAAATGGAGAAGAGGCATTGAATATTTTGAAAGAAGGAGATTTGCCTGATATCATTTTTTTAGATCTGAATATGCCCAGAATGAGTGGCATTGAATTCCTAACA